>JAUZPL010000048.1 GCA_030705955.1 Bacillota bacterium
GCTTCCTTCAGATTCCGCGTCGCCACGGACACCCTTGCGTTAAGCTAACTGTTACTTCTGCCTTCGCAGTTCGGGACTTTCACCCTAGAGATTACACCCATGCCGGGCACACTTAAAAACGTGCAAAGGCCATGGCCATGGCCATTGCACGTTTTATTCTTACTTAGAGCTTTCCACATTGATTTTCTATTTCCTCAGTAAACAATGCTTGTAGCCTTCTCGTTACTGTTTCAGGTGAACCATTCTTAACCTTTCTACCGTCAATTTTCACAATGGGCATTACCTCAGCGGTGGTACTTGAGAGAAAGACTTCATCAGCATTGTTTAAATCTTCTTTAGTGAAGACTCGTTCTTCAACAGCAATTCCATTTTTAGAACATAAATCAAGAATAACATCCTTTGTGATACCTTTTAGGATAAGATTATTTGATGGGTGTGTATGGATAACTCCATTTTTTACGATAAATATGTTTGAAGAACTTCCTTCCGTCACATCTTCACCACGATGTTGAATGGATTCAAAACATCCAGCCTCTGCTGCCTGCTGTTTTGCCAAAATATTTCCTAAAAGGTTTAAACTTTTAATATCACATCGTAACCAGCGAATATCCTCAACAAGAATGGTCTTCACTCCTGTTTGCATATTTTCAGTTGGACGGCTTAATTCCTTTGTGTAAGCAACAACAGTTGGCTTCACATCACCAGAAGGAAACGTATGATTGCGCGGTGCGGTTCCTCGTGTGACTTGCATATAAATAATACCCAATTGGAGATTATTTTTCTTAATTAAGTTTTCTAGTTGTTCCTTTACTTGTTCTTTTGCAAATGGAAGAGTAATTCCAATATTTTTCGAGCTTCTTTCAAAACGATTTAAATGCTCCTCGACAGTAAACATTTTACCGTTATACACACGAATTACTTCATATACCCCATCGCCGAACTGATATCCACGATCCTCAACATCTACCATGGCATTCGAACGTTCAATTATTTCTCCATTTAATATTGCAAACCCCATTGCCGCCACTCCTTCTTTTTATTCTTCTTGAGTTAATTCGCAAATAGCTTGAGCATAAATAGCTGTAGCCTTCAGTAAATCTTCAATATATATATGTTCATCCTTTTGATGAGCAATATCTGGTCTTCCAGGGAATAATGGTCCGAATGCTACACCCGATTTTAAGGAGCGTGCGTAAGTCCCTCCTCCAATTGCAATGAGCTCTGCCTTTTCACCTGTCTGTTCTTCATATACCTTTTTCAAGGTTTGAATGAGGATGTCTTTTTCATCCACATAATGTGGCTTGGAATCTGAAAAATTTTCTATTGCAAAATTTTCTTTTTCCAAAAGCTGTTCTAATTTTTCCTTTGTTTCCTCCATTTTGTTTGTAACGGGATATCTTAAATTTAATCCAAGTCTTCCCCCTACCTCTTTGGCATAAGAAAGCTTTCCTACATTAATGGTAAGGTCCCCTGTAATTTCGTCTGAATAGGCCACACCAAGTTCTTTACCTCTGGAATCGTCAAAGAAGTAACGGGATACAAAATGAAAATACTGGGCTGCCTTAGAATCTAATTCAAGCTGTTTTAAAAACTCAGCTAAATACAATCCTGCATTTTTCCCTTTTTTCGGCTCCATACCATGGGCCGAAACACCTTTTACCTCTAACATTAGCTTTCCATCTTCAACATGGCTGCTTGCTTCTAAATTATGCTGCTTCATAAATTGGGTAAATTGATCTGTAACCATTGATTCATTTCCCACAAGAAGGGAAGCCTCTGCATAGTCTGGCACCATATTATATCTTCTGCCTGAAACAAAATGTAAGACCTTAACATTTTCATTACTATTTTCTAGTCCACTATTTTTCTGAACCATATCAAAATCGGAAATCCCCTTTTCCGCATTGATAATCGGAAAATCCGCGTCAGGAGCAAACCCAAGAGTCGGCATCTCTTCGTTCTTAAAATAATGTTCAACACACCGCCAATTGCTTTCTTCATCAGTGCCAATGATCATTCGAACCCGTTTTTTCAGTGGTAAACCCAGTTCCTTAACAATTTTCATTGCATAATAGGCTGCCATTGTTGGACCTTTATCATCTAAAGCACCACGGGCATATAATTTCCCATCACGAATTTCAGCGCCAAATGGATCACTTGACCAGCCATCACCCTCAGGAACTACGTCAACATGACATAGGATTCCCAAAAGTTTTTCTCCTTCCCCGAACTCCAGATGACCTGCTAAATTCCCAACATTTTTAGAAGTAAAGCCATCCTTCTCACCAAGTTTCAGCATAAAATCTAGCGCTTCTTTTACTCCGCTTCCAAGTGGTGCATCCGGGGTAACATGTTCCTCGTCTAAAAGGCTTTTAATATGTAATAATTCCTGTGTATCTTTAATTAGAGCTTCCCTTCTTTTTTCCACTTCTTTCATCCAATTAATATTTGTCAATTTAACAATCCTCCTAACGAAAAATAGGTTTGTCCTTATATATCAATATTATTATTGCAAATTTCCAGCCACTTTTCACATAAAAGATGATATTAATTTTCATAACTGTTCTATTAATAATAGCTCCTTTGGCTAAAAATTCAAATAATTTATCATAATATAGTAGTCCTTCACCATATTCTATATAGAAGAACAGCAGAAAGGGGCGATGAAAACAGCAAAATATCAAACTAATTTTAATATTACAATATAATTTTGCCAATATGGTGGAAATCCTCTGAATTTAAGGTTACAATGAAATTAGATGTACGACATCTTGATTAAGACTACAACGTTCCATGAAAAGGGGTTGTCTGTGGAAAAGAAAACTACATACTTGAGGACTTTTCTTCAAATAAACTGTCGGTAGCAGGAATTTGTCACAGGTTTGAAAAAAGGATAGGGAGTGGTTCTTTGAAACCTTCAACTAACCGAATGTTAAACCGCATCAAATGCATCTACATGTTTATTCGAAATAACGGCACGGTGACTACGCAGGAACTTGTAGAAGAATTTGGTATCACTCCGCGTACTATTCAAAGAGATTTAAATGTCTTGGCTTATAATGATTTAGTAAGTAGTCCAAGTCGTGGAAAATGGATCGTCACTGAAAAAAAAGTAAAAATAACTTCTTGAAAATAATTAGGTCTCACCTACCTTTAATATCAATGTATATAAAACGAAGACATTCACCAAATGGGTTGGTGAATGTCTTCGTTTTATATGTGAAAAATTCCACTTTTTGATTAATTTTCAGAGTCATTTGACTCTACAAACCTTTTAAGAGCATTGAGTTTGTTTTCCCAAAATAATTCAAAGAATTGCAGCCAATCTTTTAATTCATAAAGGGGCTCTGCCTCAAGCTTGTACCTTGTTTCCCGCCCAACCTTTCGTTCTTTTACAAGTCCAGCTTCCTTTAAAATTCGAAGATGCTTTGAAACGGCTGTACGGCTCATAGGGAAATGTCCTGTAATGGACGTAACAGGCATCTCTTCATTACTAAGAAGCTTTAACATTTTTCGTCGAGTTGGGTCAGCAATAGCTTGAAAAACATCATGCTTTACAGAGGAAGATGCCATTTAAGCCTCAACAAACTCTTGAAGCTTTTTCACCATTCCAGCCCAGCCTTGTTCCATATTTCCTCTAATCATTGTATGTGGAGCTCCAAATTCAGTGACTTTATTTGCTTCCCAGCCGGAATGGATAAGTGTAAACTCTGTTTGTTCACCCAGTTCTTTTAATTCAAAGGTAAGAGACCAATCCTTTCCCCAATTAAAAGATAGTCGATTTGGCGGCTCTATTTGTGTGACCTTACATGGTGACATACCAAACTGACCAGCGTTTAAATGAAACTCATGTCCTTCCACTGGCTCAAAGTCATTTGGCATAAACCAAGCAGCAATTCCTTCTGACGTCGCAACAGCATTCCAAACTTTAGTAATAGGTGCATTATAGGTAACCGTATATTTAATATCTTGTAGTGTTTCCATTTATCCTATCTCCTTCATTCTTATTTCTTAGACTTTACTTTATCCTGACGGCGGATCCTTAAAGCAGACCACTTTTCATCAACGGCCACATTGCTTACCACTCTATATTCCGTTTCAGTTTGAACAGTTTCCGCTACAATATCACGGTTTAAATCCGTAGGAACCTTTGAACTTTGCTTTGGATAAGTAATCCAAAAAACAGCATCTTCATTTATTGTGGGTATGACATTTGCAAGTTTTTCAATTAATTCTTGTCTATTATTTACAAATAGCTGAATAAAATTTAGTTTTTCATTATTCATTTCATTGTTTTCAATGCCGATTTGATAACCTTCAGGAGGATTTATGACAATTGCAGGGCCTGTTTTGAATTTTAATTTTTTTAATAATACCTCATTCATACCTTTTCTCCTTTCTAAAATGTGAAACCATCTTGTTTCATATTCAAACTATATAACACCAATTGGTTTCATGTCAATTATTAAGAAGAATGATATCTATACAAAATGACTATGTAATAATTATCACAGCAAGAATAAATATTTACATCTACAATTACCTTTGATTCTATTTAAAAGGGAGTTTAGATCATGTCTACTAAACGATGGGTTCCCTCCCGTTTCAATGCCATTTCAAAAATGGAGAACGGAGAGCTTGTCCTTTATAACAGTTACACCGGTGCAATAGCCTCCATTTCAGCGGAAGAAAAATCTGAAGTGATGTCTGCCTTAAAAAAAGAGGGGATTACAGGCAATTTACCAGAGAACATTCAAGCATTGGTGGAATTAGGATTTCTTGTACCAGAAACAGTAGATGAGGACAGTAGAGCAAGTTTCTTACATCAATCCCTACATCGAACAGATACCATGCACTTAATCCTTTTCCCTACAGAAGCATGTAATTTTCGTTGTACATATTGCTATCAAACCTTTCCACAAGGAAAAATGAAACCTGAAATTCGAGAAGGCTTCAAACGCTTTCTGGAGCAAAAAGCAGGGTCCTTACAGCATTTGAACATCAGCTGGTTCGGCGGTGAACCAATGACTGCCTTTGATGTCATCGGGGAACTTAGCGAATCTATATTAAAAACAGTTAAAAAGCATAATATTCATTATTCTGCTGAAATGTCAACGAATGGATACCTCTTAACTGAAGAGTCTTTTCGCTCCTTATTGAGTTGGAATATTCGCCGCTTTATGATCACACTTGATGGAAATGCAGAAATTCATGATTCTCGTCGCTTCCTAACTGGCGGAGGAAAAACATTTGATCGAATTATTGAGAATCTAAAAGCTATTAAGGATTTGGAAGAAGATTTTGAGATTTTTATTCGAATCAACTTTGATGAAGACAATTTAAATGAAATACCTACGTTTCTTACCTATCTTGGTAATTTGTTTGGGAAAGACCCTCGTTTCCAAATATTCACCCGTCCAGTTGGTAGATGGGGTGGATCGAATGATGGAGATTTGCCTATCTGTGATAGCAGGGTGGCAGAAACAAAGATTTGGGAGTTCACTGAATATGGATTGAATAGTGAACTTAATATGAGTTCAAGCATTGAATCAGCCTTAATGCCAACTGGCTCTGTTTGTTATGCAGCCAAACCGCATTCTTTTGCCATTGGTGCTGACGGACAATTGTATAAGTGTACCTGTTCTCTTGATGAGGACTTTAATAAAGTAGGAAATCTATTACCTGATGGTTCCATGGAAATTGATTATGACAAACTAGCGCTTTGGGTAACCTCTGGTGAGGAAAAAGATGCTGTATGCCAATCATGCTTTTACCGGCCAGCATGTCAGGGAAACCATTGTCCACTTTATCGTTTCCGAACCGGAAATCGCCCTTGTTCATATGAAAAAAGAAAAATTAAACAGGTACTCCGCCTTATTTGGCAACAAAATTCTTTGAATAAAGGAGATGAAACAAATGAAAGTAATCAGACCAGCCGTTTCTCCACAAGCAGCCGCTAATACAGGCCGATTAACAAAGTCTGTACCTGGTAATTTAAAATAGTTTTCAACAATTCCTAACTGCACAGCCTTAATGAGATGGTTTCTGGCTTTTAACTAGAATCCATCTTTTTTTTGCCCCAAGCCCCCATGATTTGAATCTATTTGCATTTTCTATATACTTCTAGATGTAAGCAATTGTACAAGGGGGAAAACAACATGGCAGAACATCATTTTCATTTAAAAGCCAACTGGCCGGGATTACGGAATGATGTAGGAGATATTGCAGCAGGAAATTTAGTAACGAAGATATCCATTCCACCAGAAATGGATGGACCGGGAGTTGGGACGAATCCAGATGAAATGCTTCTCGGGGCGGCTGCCACCTGTTATATCATTACACTAGCAGCCATGATGGAGAGAAGTCATCTTGAGAAAATACAACTAAAAATGGAGTCAGAGGCTATTGTTGATGTGACAAATGGTGTCTTTACCTATAAAAAAATTATTCACCACCCAGAAATTATTTTAAAAAAGGATGCAACTGAGGAAGACCTCATACTAGCGAAAAGGCTTGCAGAAAAAGCAGAATCCTCCTGCATGATTAGCCGTGCTGTAAAAGGTAATGTGGAACTAGAATTACAGGCAACTATTCGCAAGGGATGATAAAGAATCTTTCATAAACTGAAAAAGCGGTGTAGTCTAACACTTTCCGTTTTAGGAGTACAAGATATTAAATAACACACTAATTAGCAGTCCGAATCGCATACGATTAGGATTGCTTTTTTTTGTTGGCATGACGGATTTTCAGGTAGATTAAGGGTAATAAGTATTGTAATTCGTCTCCCTTTTATTTTGATGACAGAAGTTTATGTCACTCTGGTAATTCATATGTAAAAACCATTGCCAATTGCTTTATATATTTCATAATTATCATTTTGGTTCGGTGGATATACTTGTTAAAATTAAGAAAGATGTAATTCAAATAACGACTTAGGTTAGTTCAATAAACTATGATGTATATTTCAATGCATAGCAAGACAACATATGAAAAAACAAAGAGGTGTCTTTTGTGAATTCCATCCATGAAACTAAATTGACTTCCGCAGAGATAGCTGCTCTATGGACACAATATTTAAGCGAAACAGCAGGGCTCTGCTTTCACAAACACATGATGGAACACCTGAAGGATAAGGAAATCACAGATGTTTTTGAATATGCTATTTCTCTCAGTACCAAACATTTGGAGAAAATAAAAGAATTCTTTGTCAGTGAAGGTTTTCCAGTTCCAATAGGATTTACGAAACATGACATTATACCAAACACACCACGTCTTTTTTCTGATGTTTTGTGTTTGCATTTTTTAAATATCATGACCATCCATGGCTGTCATGGATACAGCGGGGCGGTCACAACAAGTTCTCGACAAGACGTTCGTGAATATTTTACGAGCTGTAACGCTTCTGCAGTTGAATTGTGTAATCGAACAAAGAACATTTTGCAAGAAAAAGGCTTATATTATCGTCCCCCTGTGGTTTTACCACCTGAAAAACCTGACTTTATCAAAAACGGCAATTTTTTAGCGGGATGGTTCGGTGAAAAAAGACCCTTAAGTTGTATTGAAATTACCGATATTTATTTTAATTTGAAGAAGAGCATACTGGCAAAAACAATCACAGTTGCCTTTAGTCAAGTTGCTCATTCTAAGAATGTTCGAGACTTTTTATTAAAAGCGGTGAAAACAAAATAAAGCCATATCCAAATGTTTTATGATTTATTGAATATGGAAAATCTGCCTGCACAACCCACTTTTGAAGCGGAAGTCACCAATTCCATCACTTCCCCGTTTTCAGATAAGCTAATGATGTTTCTAGTCGGTTTTTTATTCTCAACCGCTATGGTGTATTACGGGACAGGATGGGCATCTTCAGTCAGAAGGGATTTGACTACAAAATATATAGCTGCAATTTCTGGTGATTTAAAAATTGGAAACGATTGGTTCGATTTGATAATTGATAATGGGTGGCTAGAGCAACCTCCGTTGGTAGAAGACCGAAAAAAATTAGCAATGACAAAAAAGTGAAGTTTACCAACTTCACTCTTTATGCTTATTAAGTGTCGCCACAGGAAATAAAAAATACCTTATCCAACTTATAGTCATAAAAATCCTGAAAGTTGTGAAATATTGCACTTAAAGTAAAGGGGACAATAGTCTAAAAAGCAGCGGAGATAGCTTTTTTCCTTTTTCTAAAAATACTATGGGAGCTCCATTATTCAATAGGTGTGTCGCATTGCTGTGTCGTAGTTGGTGCGAATGAATTTTCTTGTTGATACCAGCCCAATTTGAAATTCACTTTATAATGTATCTCATTTGGGTAATGCTCATTTCGTATAGATACCGTTTAGTGACAAAAATAGCTGGATCTTTATCCTGCCGTAGGGGCTCTTGCGAAATACAAAAGCATCAAGTTTCTTTTTGATATTGAAAAATGTAAAATTTGTCCTTTCCGTGAGTGGTGCTACAAAGATGGCGCGAAAATCAAATCATATTCAATTACCGTCAAATCAACGGAACACAAAGAGCAAGAAGCATTACAAGATTCAGAAAAATTTAAAAATCTAGCAAAAACTCGCTATAAGATTGAAGCGAAAAATAGTGAACTTAAGCATAGACACGGGGATGATATAGCCACATCCTCGGGTCTGATTAGTATGGGAATACAAGGAGCAATCACGATGTTCGCAGTCAATCTCAAGTGAATAATATTGCTCCTCCATGAAAAAGAGTAAAAGTAGGTGAAGGAATAGGCAACATGTCATCTAAATAAACATGACAAGTTGCTTTTTTGTCTACTGTTATCCGTAAAAACGTAAAAAACGGAAGATTTCAGTGGCCTACGAGTTAGCGTTGAGGAGGCTCCCCACGCAACGCCCGCGGAAAGCGAGCGCCTGGAACGGAAATCAACAGACACTTTTTTAACATGGGGGATTTTTTCAGTGTCCTCTTTATTTACGATGCTTTTTACTTAATATTTCCCCAACTATTTTAAGTTTTGTACTTCAAATCAGAACCCATTAGGGATTTCCCCGCTTTTATTTATCTAATAGATATTCTTTCCATAAAAAATCTCATCCATTTCCCATTTCAGACTTTCAGTAATCTCATCCATTTCCTCTGGATTTAATTTTTCCTTTGTATATCCAAACAAATAATTATTTAAATCAAATTCTCTCAGCTTGCATTTTGTATGAAATATATTTTCTTGGTATACATTCACATCAATCATGTCGTATTGGCCAATCAAATCATCAGGAATATAATTTTGAATTGAGCTAATTTCATGATCAATAAATAATTTATGCCCGCTTTTATCCCTTGTAAATCCTCGCACCCGATAATCAATGGTCATGATATCCGTATCAAAGGATCGTATAAGATAATGCAAAGCCTTCAGAGGTGAAATTTCACCACAGGTGGAAACATCAATATCTGCTCGGAATGTGCTAATCCCTTCATCTGGGTGATATTCAGGATATGTATGTACGGTAATATGGCTTTTATCTAGCTGCATCACAACTGATTCAGGTAGAGGGCCTGGTGATTCTTCAAACGATTCATTTGGGGCATTTTCTACTGGCCCTTCAGAAACTAATAAGGTAACGCTTGCCCCTTGTGGTTCAAAATCCTGGCTAGCAACATTTAAAACATGTGCACCAATAATGTCTGATACATGTTTTAGAATACTAGAGAGCCGCTCCGCATTATATTGCTCATCAATGTACTCTAAATATGCCTCACGTTCCTCTTTGGTTCGTGTAAAACAAATATCATACATATTGAAACTTAGTGATTTTGTTAAATTATTAAAACCATGAAGCTCAATTCGTTGCTCCGGAGTTAGTTTCATTTCAATCCCCCTAACTAACACATTATATATTTTTATGTTACCCATTCCGATTAATAAAAAAACATGCAGTTGACAATACCCAAAATCGTGTTATAGTAAAACGGTGCTTTACCACTTAAAAGCGTTTATGTAAAAAAGTTTCAAAAAAATAATACTAGAATAATAGGAAAAGGTAGAACAGCATGGAAAACAAACAACAGAATTTAAACCGAGGATTATTGCCAAGGCATGTACAGTTTATTGCCTTAGCAGGGATGATTGGAACCGGAATTTTTAAAGGGAGTTCAGATACTTTAAATATTGCTGGCCCCAGCGTTGTCCTTGCTTATTTAATAGGCGGACTGATCCTTTTAATTGTAATGATCTCTCTTGGCGAAATGGCACTTGCCTTTCCAAACCTAAATGTTCAGCATCTTGTCAATAAAGCATTTGGATTTCAGTTTTCTTTCATCGTTGGGTGGCTGTATTGGATTAACTGGATTATTGTTACTGTCGTCGAACTATTAGCTGCTGGAAGCTTTCTGCAATACTGGTTTCCTTCTTTGCCTCTGTGGCTGTTAAGCCTATTGTGTGCAGCTATTATCGTGGCAATTAATTTAATTCAGGTAAAGTTTTATGGGGAAATGGAATTTTGGTTTGCTAGTATAAAAATTCTGGCCTTGATTGCCTTTATTCTTCTGGGAGCCTTACTTTTAACAGGAATACTTCCTAGCCATATTCATGACCCAATTGCAAACTATATTGGCCATGGTGGTTTCTTTCCCCATGGAATAAGCGGAACATTTAGTGCATTTTTAGTAGTGATGTTTTCGTATGGTGGTGCAGAATTAATAGGCGTTGCTATTACTGAAACAAAAGATTCTGAACAGGTTCTTCCAAAGGTGATTAAAGGAACAGTTTGGCGCGTCATTATTTTCTATATATTCCCTATTTTGATTATCTGCGGAATTATTCCATGGAATAAGGTTTCAGGGGCAGATAGTCCATTTGTTCAGGTTTTTAGCATTTCAGGACTTCATGGAGCTGCGAACATCATGAATTTTGTACTCTTAACCGCTGTATTATCAGCTGCCAATTCTGGAATTTATGCCACATCTAGAACACTTTTTTCTATGGCACAAACCGGTGAAGCTCCAAAAGGATTGCTAAAAATTTCTAAAAAAGGGATTCCAGTTACAGGAATCATCATGACAAGCATTTGTATTTTAATTGGAGTCTTTTTAGCCTATCTATCTCCTAATCAAGTCATAAGCTATCTTATGACTATACCTGGATTCACTGTTATCTTAATTTGGATCAGTATTTGTTCTGCTCAATTGAAGCTGCGTTCCCAGTATAAAACCAAACCTTCATTCCAACTTAAATGGTTTCCATACACAACCATAATTGCCATCTGCTCGTTACTATTTATTTTTGTGGCTTTTATGATGAATGGTGGAAATGTAATTGGTTCAACGGTTTGCCTATTAACAGTACTGGTACTTTTTGTTTTTTCATATATTGTAAAATCGTAAAAAAAGAAATAGGAGCTACCTTTATGGAAAGCTCCAATATTTGTTAATAATATGACCAAAAACAGCTTGCTTCTTGCTCTATAGTTTTGGGGAACCAGGTGGATAATAATAGGGTGGAACTTTAAGCCAACCACGTTTTCGCATAAGTGTTTTTAAAGTAGGTCCAAAAGTGGACCAATCCAAATAAAATCCAAGGAACATCATCCCAATATCATTACGTATTGCGGAAGTTTGTCCCATAGCACAGGCTTGCAAACAAGTTACCACCTTAAAGGCAATACCATTAGCAATTTCATTATCGGTTAATTTTACTCCTAAAGGAATTTCCTTTGATTCTGAATTTGGTTTTGATGAGGTTACATCAGGTAGAGGAATTCCTTCATTTTTCATAAATTGACTAATTTTTTTTATATGTGTTTCACACAATTTAACTACATCTGTTAGCATTTCTATGATTTCATCATCTGTAGTAGTATTTAATGCCATTTCTTCATAACGAAGGAACTCTTCTACCATTGTGACATATTTCCAGCAGTCTCCAACCTCAATGACGTGAAAAGGAGACTTTGGTTCATTTGTGTTATCAGCTGAAATTTTTAGGTTATTCCAGATGGCTTCCAAAGGGTTTGGCATTTTTACACCTCCTCAACTATTATCATTCCATTTTAATGTGAAATAATGTAAGAAAGGAAAAATTTTATCCATTGAAACTGTCAGTTGATTTATTTATAGATAACATTCCTTTTATTAAAGGAAGCTCCTTAGGAACTGTACTTTAGAGGAAGCATAAGTATCTCCGATTGAAGCGTAAATAAATTTTTTGAACTCACCAATAATCGGGTGAGTTTTTTATTTTAAAAATAATCCTTGCCTTTTTTGGAAAATACTAAAAAGAGGTGATGGGATGAAAAAGGTTTATATTTCGCTATTATGTTTTCTAATATTAGTGTCTCCCCAACTTACGAATGCAGAAAAAGCCATTCCCACTAAATTGGCTTTTATTCGAGATGGGTTCTTATGGGTAAAGATTGATAACCATGAAGAAAGAATTACAAATGAGACTGCACGTTTTTCCGCTCCTCCAGAGTGGTCATATGATAGTAATTGGCTTTTATATCAAATAGAAACTCCAACACAAAACAATATTGGAGTTCAAAATGAGTTATGGGTCTACAACATGACAACGAAAAAACATGTAAAGATTTTTTATGATGGAAGCAATGCCAAATGGTCGCCAGTAGAGAATTTGGTTGCATTTCAAAACGGAGGGGTTTTAAATATTTCAGATTTACACCAATTTTACAACATTGCCCTAGGTGTTGATGATTATAATTGGTTTCCGGACGGGCAAGCATTCATTGCTTCAACAGCTGCTTCCCTATACCCAGATGGATGGACCCGCCCTATTCTTTATAAAATTAACATGGAAAAAAGCCTTAAAAAAAATACGAACTTAACGAAAAATGTAAAAAGACTTTATGTCCTTCCTAAGGAGTTGCATAAGGGAGCTGTAAAGGTTTTTTCTATTAATGCTTCAACCTTTCGTTTCTCACCAGATGGAAAATGGATTTCGTTCCTTGTTAGCCCCACAGCTTCACTAGCAATGGATAGTGACATGGTGTGCGTAATATCTTCAAATGGAAAAAAATTCACCCCACTTGACGAAACCATTGTTGGAGTGGATCGTCCTACTTGGGCTTATCATCAAAATCTTTTAGGCTACATATCAGGCGGAGGCAGAATTGTCTTTGGGTTTAAAAATAAAACAATGAAGGTGACCGAGCTACCTGCTTTCCAATCCACAAGCTTAACACCACCACATTATACTGATTTGGGATTTACATGGGTGGATGATAAAACCCTTGTAGTTTCAAGAGTGAGAGAAAAGGAATGGTCGAATAACGAAAATCAAAGACCTGATGCCGCTTTATATTCTTTAAAAGTAAATGAGAAAGATCAAATGAAAATTTCTAATCCCTCCTTCAATTTTGGGGATTATCAACCTAGGTTTATGACATCTGCTAAAAAAATAACCTGGTTAAGACAAAAAGACTTTGCCTCATTAACAGGAGATTTATGGATAGCAGACCCAACTGGTAAAAACGCAAAGGTATGGGTAAAGAATGTTGAGTCTTATAATTTTGATAATTAGTATCATTTTACAATTGTTATAATTTACCACTTTGTTTAGTCCAAATAGGATAGGGTTAATTGAATCCTTCCATGACGACCGTCTATGGATTTTGTTCTCTTCCTCGGGCTTCATGAGCCCTTCATTATAATTGAACAGATGAATCCCAACATGTGTTGCCCACAATTTGAAAAAGTGGGCAAGATCTACTCAAAAAGAGCAAAAAATAACAAATTAAAATGGAGTAAATTACACCATATTGTGATTTAACTATCAAAAGATACCCTAAAAAAGAAAAAGGCTGAGCCCTAAAGATTATTTTTAACAACCTTTTGGCCCAGCCTCTTTTCCTCAATTCACTTGATATTCTTTTAAAAGCTCAATTTCCTCTTCGGTTAATTCCCTGTATTCTCCAAGTTCAAGCGTCTCATCAAGTAAAAGCGGGCCCATTGAAATCCTTTTTAAATAAAGAACCTTTTTCCCGACTGCTTCGAACATTCTTTTTACTTGGTGAAACTTGCCCTCTGTAATCGTAAGTTCAATATCTGAGTGAAGTCCAGATTTTACTATTTTTAGTTCCCCTGGTTTTGTAACATAACCATCATCAAGGGTAACTCCTTTTTTAAATGCTAGAATATCTTCCTCCGTAACTTCCTGATTAATGACAGCAAAATACGTTTTAGGTACATGTTTTTTAGGTGCTAATAATCGATGAGCGAGTTGTCCATCATTTGTAATCAAAAGAAGTCCCTCTGTATCCTTATCCAATCTGCCTACAGGAAATGGCTGATAAACCTGATCATCCACTTCTAACAAATCGATAACCGTTTCTTCCCGATTATCTTCAGTAGCAGATAAAACGCCAGCGGGTTTATTCATCATAAGATAGATAAATTCTTTATATTCAATTACTTCACCATTTAAGGTGACCATCTCATTTAATGGATCCACATGCTGTTTCGCATCTTTCACCACCACATCATTTACCTTCACAGCCCCTGATTTTAGAAGTTGCTTTACTTCCTTACGGCTCCCATAACCCAGATTGGCTAAAAGCTTATCAAGTCTCATCCACGTTCCCCTTTCGGTAAAAATTTTAACGGGATTTTCAGTTTTTTCACTACATTGTTTACTCTTTCACCGAATAGTCGATATATAAAACGGGTTTTAAAGCCCAAGTAAAAGTAAATTCCCGAACCAACGATTGCACAAATTAAAATCATGATTAATGATTGGAATTTTGATTGAGGTGAAAGGAATAATCGTAAAATCATATATGTGACCTCCGTTCCCACCCACATGAAACCAGCAAAAATAACTATTAACAAACATCTTCTAAAAACAAGACGATACTGATATCCTGAATACTTCTTAATAATAATTAAATTGATGATAATGGATGCAGAATAACCAAGTGTTGTGGCTAAAATAGCTCCATTTGTTTGCATCACTTTAATAAGTGGAATATTTAAGCTTAATTTGATTAATAAACCAACAAGCAAGCTTAAAATCGTATAACGCTGCTCGTTGATCCCCTGCATGATCGCAGCCGTTACAGAATAGAGCGAAAATAAAATGGCAACAGGCGCATAAACTCGCAAAACTTCAATACCGAGTGGGTCATGCTCATAAAAGACAGTATATATAGGTTCAGCTAACAATGAAATTCCAATTGCTGCAGGCAAGGTCAAATATAATAATACTTGAAAGGCTTGATTTATTTGGTAGTTCATACTTTTTTGATCATTTTCAACAAAAGCCTTTGTGATGCTTGGTACGAGTGTTAAAGAAAAGGCTGTTGCCAATGAGACAGGAATAATAACAATTTTTTGTGACTGGAAGTTCAAGATAGAAAAAGCTGTATCCGCCATTTTTCCTGATACAATTTCTGACATTGCCCTGCTGAAGGTAAATTGATCAATAAATTGAAATAATGGGTTTGCAATTCCTACAAAAACAAATGGTGCAGCATAAAGAAGAATTTCCTTATAAATCTGCGGTAGTGAAATATTGATTGTTCCTTTATCTTGTTCCAACAGTTCATCCAAATGCGGTTTTCTTTTATACCAGTACCAAAGTAAAACAGCAAGACTTCCAATTGCACCTATAAATGCAGCAAAAGTGGCGACACTTACAGCGTTCACCATATTCCCATGTAATGTGTGTAAGACAACATATGCACCAATAAGAGTGAAAAGGACTCGTATTATTTGTTCTACAACTTGTGATACGGCAGATGGTCCCATTGATTGATGCCCTTGAAAATATCCCCTAATTAAACTCATAAATGGGACAACAATCAAAGCAAAACTAACTGCTCGCATAACGGTTGTTACTTGTTCAACATTGAACGAGTGTTTTTTACCAATACTCATTTCAGCTAACATAGGAGAAGTGAGATACATAATTAAGAAGGCAGCCAAGCCAGTTGTCATCATTACAACTAGGCCCGATTTAAACAGCTTTCGACCAACTGCATATTCTTCAAGTGAATTATATTTCGATATAAATTTAGAAACAGCTAAAGGAACACCAGCTGTGGCAATACTTATAAATATGGTGTAAGGTACATAGGAGTAATTATATAGAAGTGTCCCCTTTGTCCCGACTATCTGATAAAATGGAATAACATAAAATAAGCCAAGAACTTTAGAAAGTATTGTTCCGATGGTTAAAATAAAGGTTCCCCTCAAAAGCTTAGACGACATAAAAATCTTCTCCCATTAAAGAAAAAATACGTATACAAATTCGTTACTATGTAAATTTTCGACCTTTTTTGCACACTATTAGTAGTGTACAACTTCTTTCCCTTAGGCGCTACTAACAATCTAAGTAATTTTTAAAAACTTCTTATGTTTTAAAAACTTATTTTACATAAATGGTATGATTATTATTAGTTTACCCTTATTCATGAATTTACATAAAGTTGGTGGAAGTAATGGAATTTGATTGTATTGTAATTGGCGGTGGACCTTCTGGACTAATGGCCGCAATCTCTGCCGGGGAATCAGGAGCGAGTGTCCTGTTAATTGACAAAGGAGACAAGCTTGGTAGGAAGCTTGCTATATCTGGTGGAGGACGCTGTAATGTTACGAATCGTCTCCCAGTAGAAGAAATCATTAAACATATCCCTGGAAACGGAAGGTTTTTATATAGTGCCTTTTCTATTTTTAATAATGAAGATATTATTTTATTTTTTGAAAAGTTAGGAATTGCATTAAAGGAAGAAGATCATGGCCGTATGTTTCCTGTTTCAGATAAGGCTCAGTCTGTCGTTGATGCACTATTAACTAGGCTCGAGCAATTAAAGGTTAAAATATACAAAAACTCTCCTGTAAACGAAGTATTATATGAAGATTTTAAGGCTACCGGGGTTCTTTTAAAGGACGGGCAAAAAATTTTAGCCAAATCGATCGTTATTGCTGTTGGAGGAAAATCTGTCCCACATACAGGGTCAACAGGGGATGGATATGCCTGGGCGAAGAAAGCTGGCCATACGATTACAGAATTATACCCAACTGAAGTCCCTGTTACTTCTAATGAGCCTTTTATCAAAAGTAAAATCCTTCAAGGACTATCCTTAAGAGACATAAACTTAAGTGTGCTGAATCCTAAAGGAAAGCCGGTTATTTCACACCGAATGGATATGATCTTCACTCATTTCGGAATCAGTGGCCCTGCAGTTTTGCGCTGTAGTCAATTTGTTGTAAAAGCGATGAAAAAATGGAATCTTACCGAAGTTACTATGAGTCTTGACGCCTCACCTGACCAAACAGAGGAAGGTCTTTTCCAAGAAATAATAGAGCTTGTAAAATCCGAACCCAAAAAAAGTATTAAAAATACATTAAAAGGGTTACTTTTGGAACGATATTTATTATTTTTGCTTGAAAAATGCGATATCGACCCTAATGCACAGGCTACAACAGTCGGAAATGAAAAAATACGGTTATTTTGTAAACTATGCAAAAGCTTTACCTTTCTAGTAAATGGAACTCTTCCTATTGAAAAAGCCTTTGTTACAGGCGGAGGTGTTTCTGTTAAAGAAATCGAACCACAAACAATGGCCTCAAAATTAACAGCGGGACTTTACTTTTGTGGAGAAATCCTTGATATACACGGATATACGGGTGGATATAACATTACCTCTGCTTTTGTTACAGGAAGGCTTGCTGGAAAAAATGCAGCCATACATGCAAAAAAACGGGCCTGACATTTGTCAGGCTCTATAAATAACCATTGCTGAAAAGCAATAGATTTGCTCATCGTCCTCTTCTTCAGGCATCGCTGCAACATTATATTTAATATCCAGTAATTTTTTTTCATCAAGACTTTTTAAAAAGCGGTTCATTTCCCACTCCAAATCCTTTTCATGCTCCCGGTCAAATAGCTTTACTTGTATCACTTTATTCCTCTCCCTCTTTTTTTTATCCATTATTGCCACCTTTTCAGAATTTTAAAATTATTTATAGAATTTTTCATTAAAACTATCACCTTAGTAAAAAAGTTAAGTTAATTTTAAGAATTGGGCGGTAAACTTCAAATTAATAAATAATGAAGGGAGTCCTTCAAGTTGGAAAAAAAGAGAATAATCTCCTGGGGAGTAAGTTTTAGCAGCCTTGCCCTTGTAACTGGAATGGTATCCTATCTAGGAGTGACAAAGGGTTTTACTTCAAATAATAGTCGTAATTCACAAACTAATCAACAAACCCAAGATAATTATAACTCACAAGGAAACGGAAGTACCCAAGGAAGTAACCGTGATTTTTTCAATAACAATGGATCTGGTTTTGATAATAATGATGATTCTTCCTTTAACAATAATTTTGGGGATGATAATGGTTCTTTTAATAATGATAATGGATCATTCCAGCAAAATGGAGGTTCATTTGGTCACCATCATCAATTTGACACAACGACGGGTGGAACCTGATGGTAATCACTCATACTAAAGAAATATGGAAAGGAGGAAACTTCTGTGGAAATGCTTGAATGGTACATGATTCGGGCAACAGGAACAGTTGCTTACCTATTCCTTTACCTTACAGTCATTGTCGGTCTTTATTCTCAAGTTCTAAAAAAGAGAAGACAAAAAATTGCCATTCCCCTATACTTACATGAAGCACTTTCAAATTGGGCGTTTATCCTCGTATGTGGACATTTATTATTCTTACTAATAGACTCTTATACTTCATTTAAATGGATAGAATTGCTTGTTCCATTTAGTACAAATTATCACCCAATACCAATGGCCTTCGGAATACTTGGGCTTTATTTCTTTATTTTTACAATGCTTACTTCTAAACTCAGAAAAAAAATTGGTTATCAAAAATGGAGGAAACTCCACGCCCTGAATCCAATTCTATATATATTTGTTACATTACACGGACTTTTCTTAGGAACAGATTTTCAAGGCATCATACTTACTTTAATCAATGTTATTCCATTGCTTGTTATGGGAATCCTAATGCTTAAAGGAAAAAATAATCTGAATGAAGCACATTAAGAGGAAGGCCTAGCCCAAATTACTTAGGGGTTAGACCTTTTGCATTTTTCCTCTATAAACTATTTAAATATCAGTGTTTTTAATAGATTAATTGTAAAATCTATTCCTTTACTCCCTAATTCCCCTTTCCATACATGGGAGTGAGGTTCAATACTAAGGCCGCCTTTGTAATTTTTGGAATATAAGATAGCCATGAATGTACCCCAATCTGTTTGGTCAAGACCTGCCGGTGGATCATCTAATCGTTCTCCATCAATCATTAAAGAGCCTTTTATGTGAACATGGTAAAACCGGTCTCCCCAGTCTCTCATTTCTTTTAGATAATCTCTTCCGGCATACCGAGAATGGGAAGGATCAAATTTTATTCCTAGATCCTTCAAATAGCCATGTATAATTGTCCATGCCATTTCGTTATCTACAAAGTTGTTCCAATTACAATTGTAAGTTGATATATTTACACCTTTTGAATTTCCGTATTCTAATAGTTTAGTAAAATATTCAATTGCTGCTTGGCAGTTTTCGTAATAGGACAATTCATGAATATAATTACAGCCGCAGACAAAATTTTGGCAATTTAGTTCACTTGCTGCATCAATTAACTTATATGATATTTCGAGTTCATCCTTATTGACGTTTCCTTTAGAGTCAATTCGGTCTGATCCCCATCTGCCAATTGAACCAACACTCACATCATATTTTTCAATCCATTGTTTTATTAAATCAATACTATTGATAAATTCCTCTATATTTGAATTCACATTGATACAAAACTCGAGAAATTCCAAACCCTTTTCTGCCGCATTTTTAAATGACTCTTCGTTAGGTAAACCAATTATTCCAATTTTCATATAAAGCATCCTCCTTTATGAAAAATAAATTGCCTTGCCGGATTTAGAAGAATCATAGATAGCTTCTAAAATTTCCGTTACCACTAAGGCTTCCTCAGGCTTTACCACTGGATCAGAATCCAAAATAATACTTTCTATCCGTTGTCTTGCCTCTAAATCTGCTTCATTTTCTTGATGTCCATCATAAAATGCAACTCCTGTTGACTTTAAGTCAACCTGTTGAGTATATAATTTTCCATATTTACTTGAAGGTTTATTCTCAGAAGATGTAAAACGAGCAAACTGGGAGTATTATGAACCAAAAACGTTACATGATTCTTCATTGTCCCTTTCTACTCACTGTGTTCTTGCAAATGATATGGGCAACTACGATATGGCGTACGAATTATTTAGTCGTGCTGCACGAATCGATTTAGGTGAAAATATGAAAACAAGTGATCATGGTATACATGCCGCATCACTAGGTGGAATATGGCAATGTGTAGTAAATGGCTTTGGTGGTGTTAGAATGGTAAATGGTAATCTCCGTATCAATCCAAATCTTCCAAAAGCTTGGAATGAACTTCACTTCTCTATTTATTGGCATGGAGATCGATTAGAAGTATCCATTAGCAAAAATAGTGTTACAGTTGAAAATATAACAAGAAAAAATGATACACTTGAACTATTATTGAGTGGAAAGCAAATTCTATTAAAGGATAAAGTTACACTTGATTTAGTTAAGGCGTAAACAAAGAAAGGCATTATCGTAGATAAGTTTTTACCCTCATATACCCAAACTATATTAAAGTTTGTCTTATCTGTTATAAATCGTAGAATACTTCCTTACCCTATCAAAATCTTTTATCACTTCGTTCCTTTCCGCAGATTCAAATATGGTTTCAATTAATTGGAGAACACGCAATACTTCTTCATTTTTAACAATTGGTTCTGCTTTTCCATCGACCACTGCTACCACATTTTCATAAAAGCTCTGCATCGTTTTTTCAATTTGAGGTAAAACAGAAATGCTTACAGCCTTTTCAGAAGGCGGCGCCATCGTTTTCGTGAGCCCTTGCCCTGCTTTAATCGGCTTCGGCGCCTCAACATTTTCTTCTAAATTTTGAGTAACAATTTTCCCATTGAGGTTCCAGTCTTCAATGACTGCGGTTCCATTTGTTCCTTTTGTATACCATCTCGGAAGTTGAATGAAATTGGTTGTTCCAACCTCAATTAATGAAGTAATTCCGCTTTCAAACGTGATAAGAGCTTGAAATCCGTCGTCCACTTCATCTCCTAAAATATAACTTAAATTGGCATAGACACTTGCAATCTTACTGTCGACCATGAACAGCAATTGGTCCAGTAAATGGACACCCCAGTCAAGCAGCATCCCACCGCCATTTGCTTTCAGATGACGCCAATCCCCAGGAATCCCATTTGCTCCCTGTACACGTGATTCAATATGGAAGACATCACCGATCATTTTTTCATCATAAACCTTTTTCATGGTTAAAAAGTCTTCATCCCATCTGCGGTTCTGATGGACAATAAACGCCCTATCATTACATTTTGCTGTTTCCATAATCTCAATTAAATCATCACTACAAATCGTTACAGGCTTTTCACAAATAACATGTTTTTTTGCATTTAATGCTGAAATTGCAATTTCCTTATGTACATCATTAGGAGTAGCAACCAGCACAAAATCCACCGCAGCATCCGCTAAAACAGCAGATAAACTTTCATATGCCTTATATCCGTCGGACACTGAAGCGGTTCTTCGTTCTTCTGAGATATCAAAGGTTCCATGTACATTAATGTTTGGGACTTCTTGCAGTAATTTACCATGATAGCTTCCCATCCCACCATATCCAACAATAACCAAATTATATGCCATTTTCCTATCCCCTTCTGCTGAAATTATCCTTTAAACCCACCACATATCGAGAGGTGATTCTTCAATTAAAACAGATTGTAAATTTTTTACAGCTCGATTAAAGCCTTCATTGACGGACATTAATGGATCTTCATGTTCAATACTTACCACGTAGTCATATCCATACGTGCGTAAGGCACTCATCATATCTGACCATTCTTTAACACTATGTCCACATCCTACTGAACGAAATGTCCATGCACGAGTACGAACTTCTCCATAGGGCTGCATATCTGTTAAGCCGTACATATTTACATTCTGTTGGTCAATGTAAGTATCTTTGGCGTGGAAATGATGAATTGCATTTTCTTTCGCTAAAATTTTTATAGCAGCAACCGGATCTATTCCTTGCCACCATAAATGACTTGGGTCTAAGTTTGCACCAATTGCATCACATGTTAGCTCGCGTAGTTTTAATAGCGTATATGGAGTATGAATTAAAAACCCTCCATGAAGCTCTAAACCGATTTTTACATTATGATCCTTTGCATATTCCCCAATTTCTTTCCAATATGGAACTAATTTTTGTTCCCATTGCCATTTCAGCACATCACCATATTCATTAGGCCATGCTGTTACTGGCCAGTTTGGAAATTTCGCTCCCTCATGGTCTCCAGCCGTTCCTGAGAAGCAATTAACAACTGGTACATTCATTAATGACGCTAATTGAATGGTTTTTAAAAGTGTATCATGTGATTGTTTTGCAAATGTATGGTCTGGTGAAATTGGATTGCCATGGCAGCTAAATGCACTTATCATCAAATCCCGATCCGTAACTTTTTGGAGATATTCTTTACGTAACTCTTCATCTTCTAAAAGAGCATCCAAGTCACAATGGTTATTTCCTGGGTAGCAACCTGTTCCAATTTCAACGGCATGAAGGCCAGCTGCTTTAACGGTATCAAGCATTTCTTTAAATGATTTTTCTGCAAATAATACAGTAAATACGCCTAATTTCATTCTAAAAAACTCCTCTCTAATCACAAAATAAATGGGAATGACTCTTTTTTTCTCCAAATTCTTTAGCTATTTGATTATCGCTCTAGTACTCTAACAATTTGTTTCGTTTTACTTGACTCAAGTGCTGCCAAAATAACATTTAGAGATTTCATTCCTTCTTCACCTGGAACTTCTGGATCTTGATCATGAAGGATTGCATCTATAAACTTTCCAATTACATAGGAATTACTTTGTCCACCCACTTCATTCGATTGAATTTGTCCAAGCTGATAATTTACAATTTCTCCGTTCACATATTGAACAACAAGTGAGTTAATAGGATCATCCTCTAAACGAAGAATAGCTTTTTCTCCATAAATAATCGTGGAGTTATCTTCCTTACTTGTGTAAGCCCAGCTTGCTGCAAGGGTACCAATAATACCGCTTTGTGTTTTTAGAACACAAACAGCATTATCATCCACATTAGCGAAGTCTTTTGAATTTGTTTCAACAAATGCTCCTACTTCAACGATTTCTTCTCCTAACAAATAGCGAAGTAAATCTGTTTTATGAACACCTAAATCTCCCATTGCTCCAACAAAAGCTTTTTCTTTGTCAAAGAACCAGCTTTCTTTGCCATCTACACTCCAGCCTTCTGGTCCGCCATGGCCAAATGCAGTGCGGAAACTATAAATCTTGCCTACTTCCCCACTTTGAATCAATTGACGCGCTTTTTGGTGTGATGGAACAAACCGCTGATTGTGACCAATCATTAATTTTTTGCCATTTTTTTCAGCTGCTGCAATCATTGCTTCAGCCTCTTCAGTTGAAGTTGCCATTGGTTTTTCACATAAAACATGCACACCTGCGTTTAACGCTGCAATAGAGACTGGTGCATGAAGATAGTTAGGTAAACATACACTTACCGCATCCAATTCACTGTTTGAAAGTAATTCTTCAAAATTGGTATAAGCTTTTGCGCCATAATTTTCAGCTACTTCATTAACACGATCTTCATTAATATCACAAACAGCTACAATCTCTACATTTTGGTGAAAAGCATACTCCGGTAAATGACGGCGCTCTGCAATTGCTCCACAACCGATTACGCCAATTTTTAACTTTTCCATTGTTCAATCCTCCTACGGTTTCTAGGTTTCGAGTTCCATAGCCTTACTCTAACCATTGAAAATTAACTTCATTTCTGGAATCTCTATTCTATTTTGTTTTTTAAATAATTTAGACTGATTTCAACGCTTTCAAGTGGAGAACGACGACATACATCCTGCTCGACTATCCACCACTCAACTCCAACTTCTTCTCCAGTTGCAAGCACTGCCTCAATTTCAACTCCACCGGTTCCAAGTTCAGCGAAAAATTGTTCTCCATCAGTTGTCATATCTTTTAAATGGACAAGCGGTGTTCTATATTTATATCGCTTCAACCATTCTACTGAATTTTCCCCCGCTTTTGTTAACCAATAAATATCTAACTCAGCCTTTACATTGGCAGAATTGGTATCATCAAAAATGACTTCCAACACCTTTCTCCCATCTTCCAAACGTTCAAGTTCAAAATCATGGTTATGGTAGCAAAGGGTAATACCTTCATCCCTACATGTTGCACCAATTCGATCTAATAAAGGAAAAAGAGCTCGATAATCGTCTTCACTTCGATGTTCTGGTAAAAGGTAAGGGCAAACAACGTATTTACTTTCTAATATCTTTTGATTTTTAATGACTTGTGTTAAATTGGTTTCTAATTCAATAAACGGCACATGATTAGATACAGCTTTGAGGCCAAGATGATCTAATAATGTTTTTACTTCTTTTACAGGCAATCCATGATATCCAGCCAATTCAACCCCATCAAATCCAAGTTCAGCAACTTTTTTTAAGGTACCAGCAAAATCATGCTCACTTTCCTGACGTAATGTATACATTTGTAATGCGATAGGAATACGCTTCATCTTATCCATTCCTTTCATTTAACCTTGCTTATTTGATTAAATAATACGTTATGTATGAAGGAATAAATATAGATGATATAATTAAAACATATACTATTTTGCTATTTTCATATGTTGAAGGTGAAGCTATGGATACGAAAATTTTATTCTGCGGCTATTCTTATCACACAAAAGGGTACTATTCCCAATACAAAAATGGATTTCCTGCTTATCTTTTTCGCCTGCAGACAGAAGGTGTAAGCGAGGTAGTAGCGAAGGGAAAAAAAATGATCCAAGAAAAAGGTGACTTATTGCTCATTAAACCGGGAGATCATTATGAATTGCTTGTAAAAGATGGACAAAACAGTGGGGATTATCATTTATCCTGTGATGGCAAATGGGTTAATGAATGGTGGAACCGCTCTATAAAGTCGACCGTTTCCCAAATTGACCTTAATGAAAAACTTATAAATCTATGGAGCCATATTATGATTGAAAAGCGGCGTCCACCTTCTTTTGAAAACGAGGAGCTCACTGACTACTTATTACGTGCTCTTTGTTTATCTATGGAACAGTCTATTCATGATAGGGGTCAAAGCTTCAGTCACCCCTATCCAGTAATCCGAATGATGCGTTACATTGAAGAACATGCAACCACTCCATTAAAGGTGGAAGAAGTAGCAGCACATGCAGGCCTAAGTGTTTCAAGATCAGTTCATCTTTTCAAAAGCAGTGTTCATAAAACAATAATTGAATATACCATAGAAATCCGCCTTTCTATCGCGATTGAAAGAATGAAATATACAACCATGACACTTGAACAAATTGCTGAAGAATGCGGTTTTGGAACATATCCTTATTTTCATAAAGTATTTAAAAAGATGCACGGGATTCCTCCTGGAGCCTATAGAAGAACATTATAAAAAGTAATAAATTTTAAAGGGTTCGATTCATTAAAAAAAGACCCCAGCTATTTGTGGGGTCTGAATCTTAAAATTTTCTTATTATTTATCCTATAGCCAGTCTTTAAATGTTCAGACGGTCTTTCCCTTCCAATTCATCATCCCGCCAACCATGTTCCGTACTTTATAACCATGATCCTTCATATATTGGCAGACACTTTCACTGCGGCGGCCTGATCTGCAAATAAAGATGTATTCTTTATTTTTATCAAAATAATCTAGATTTGCTGGAATTTCACCCATAGGAATATGCTTTGCCTCTTTAATGATTCCTTGCTCAATTTCAAAATCTTCCCTTACATCAACAAGTTCAAGACTTTCTCCCGCTTCAAGCTTTTTTTGTAATTCTTCTGGTGTTATGGTTTTGATTTCTTCCAATATAAACATCCTTTCTTTCAAAAAACATCCTCCAACAGGGAGGATGTTTTTCATATTAATTAGCTACTATATTCACTAGTTTCCCTGGCACAGTGATAACTTTACGAATTGTTTTTCCTTCAATTTGTTCTTTTACTTTTGTATCATCCATTGCCATTTGTTCTAATGCTTCTTTCGTAGCACCAGTTGGAACAGTCAGCTTATGCTTCACTTTTCCATTTACCTGGATAACAATTTCAATCTCATCGTCAACTAGCTTCGATTCATCATATGCTGGCCATGACTCATATGCAATGGTCTCATTGTGACCAAGTTTTGACCATAATTCTTCAGCAATATGTGGACAAATAGGTGCAAGTAACTTTACAAATCCCTCCATAAAATCCATTGGAAGAACGGTTGATTTATATGCTTCATTAATAAATACCATCATTTGAGAAATGGCCGTATTAAATCTTAACCCTTCTAAATCCTCAGTTACCTTTTTCACTGTTTGATGGTATATCTTTTCTAAGTTAGCTGTTTCTTCAGTTGGTTGAATCTTTGGATTCAATGACCCATTCTCTTCTACATATATCCGCCAAATACGATCAAGGAAACGGCGAGAACCATCTAGTCCGTTCGCGGACCAAGCAATGGACGCATCAAGAGGACCCATGAACATTTCATAAAGACGAAGGGTATCCGCTCCATGACTTTGAACGATTTCATCCGGATTGACCACATTTCCTTTTGACTTACTCATTTTTTCATTATTTTCCCCTAAAATCATCCCTTGATTGAAAAGCTTTTGGAATGGTTCCTTTGTTGGTACAATTCCAAGATCATATAAGAATTTATACCAGAAACGGGCATAAAGTAAATGAAGGACCGCATGTTCGGCTCCACCAATGTAAATATCAACAGGAAGCCATTCATTTAATTTTTCTTGAGAAGCTAACTGCACAGGATTTTTCGGATCTATATAGCGCAAGAAATACCAGCAGCTGCCAGCCCATTGTGGCATTGTATTCGTTTCCCGACGTCCTTTTTTACCAGTATCAGGATCCACTACATTTACCCAATCAGCAATGTTAGCAAGTGGTGATTCACCTGTTCCAGATGGTTTAATTTCTGTTGTCTTTGGTAATGTTAGTGGAAGCTGATCTTCAGGAACAGCAGTCATCATGCCATCTTCCCAATGAATAATTGGGATTGGCTCACCCCAATAACGCTGACGGCTAAATAACCAATCACGTAAACGATAAGTTACTTTCTTTGCGCCAATCCCTTTTTCTTCAAGCCATGAAATCATTTTGGAGATAGCTTCTATTTTATTTAATCCATTAAGGAATTCTGAATGAATATGTTCGCCATCACCTGTATACGCTTCTGTCTCAATACTTCCCCCAGCAACTACCTGCTTAATAGGGAGATTGAATTTTTTTGCAAATTCATAATCACGCTCATCATGAGCAGGAACTGCCATAATAGCACCAGTTCCATAGCTAACTAACACATAATCAGCTATCCAAATTGGCATTTTTTCTCCATTAGCTGGGTTAATTGCATATGCCCCTGTAAATACCCCAGTTTTTTCCTTAGCAAGGTCAGTGCGTTCAAGATCACTCTTACTCTTAATTTTTTCTAAATATGCGGCTACTGCGTCCTTTTGTTCTGCCGTTGTAATTTTTTCAACTAAAACATGCTCGGGAGCTAGCACGGCATAGGTTGCTCCAAACAAGGTGTCAGGACGAGTGGTAAAAACTATAAACTGATCATCATGTCCCTCAATTTTAAAATTGATTTCCGCTCCCTCAGATCTTCCAATCCAATTGCGCTGCATATCCTTAATGCTTTCCGGCCAATCCAATTCTTCAAGATCTTCTAATAACCTGTCTGCATATGCAGTTATTCTTAACATCCATTGCTTCATCGGACGGCGCTCAACTGGATGACCTCCACGTTCACTCTTACCATCAATGACTTCTTCATTTGCTAAAACGGTTCCAAGTGCAGGACACCAATTGACTGCTACCTCATCAATGTAAGCAAGACCTTTTTCAAACAGCTTTAAGAAAATCCATTGAGTCCATTTATAATACTCAGGATCGGTTGTATTTACTTCCCTATCCCAATCATAGGAAAAACCAAGTGCTTTAATTTGTCTACGGAAGGTATCAATATTTTTTTTTGTAAATACAGCTGGATCATTCCCTGTATCCAAAGCATATTGCTCAGCAGGTAAACCAAATGCATCCCATCCCATTGGATGTAGAACATTATACCCCTGCATCCGCTTTAAACGTGAAAGGATATCTGTTGCTGTATAGCCTTCAGGATGCCCAACGTGTAGTCCTGCACCTGAAGGGTATGGAAACATATCAAGAGCATAAAATTTTCTCTTACCTTTGTCTTCACCTGTTTTAAAAACTTTTTCTTCTTCCCATTTCTTTTGCCATTTCTTTTCTATTAGTTGATGGTCGAAACTCATTTTCTTTTTCCTCCTATTTAAAACTTAGCACTTGCCAAGGTCTTTAAAAAAAGAACAAAAGCGAAAGCACCTTGGTCAGCCCCGACAAGCTTAAGACGACTCACGCAGGATGGTCCTGACCTCCGAAGGGTGGCGGCTCAAGACCTCGAGGGGCTAGGCGCTACAGCAAGACGACAAAAAACCCCTCATCCCAATAAGGGACGAGAGGATATGTATCTTCCCGCGGTACCACCCACATTAGTGTAGTAAAACACTCGCTTCATTCATCCTTAACGCGGAAAACGGTAAACACTATAATCTTTTCATGTTTACAACTCGGAAAGGCGAGTTCATGATGTTCCCGATTGACTTTCACCAGCCGTCAATTCTCTACATACAGGATGAATCACTACTACTCCTCGTCATTGTCTTTCAATATAAATAAATATAAAGCTATTGTATTAAATTTCCTAACATGATGCAAGAGGCAGAAACAATGTAAGTACAAAATTAAGCTTATCTACATTCTATTATGAAGCTTGTACAGACTTTTTTGATTTTAAACTTCGATCATAAAAAACGGTTGTAAAAATAGCTACCACAAACAATGTAATTAATACTGTAAATAACATAGGCATTCCAAATTTGTCTACAAGTATTCCCCCAAGAAGTGGGCCAATCATTCTTCCACCAGTAGCAGTACTATTTACAATTCCTTGGTAAAAGCCTTCCCTTCCCTTTGGAGCAAGACTAAAAGCAACCGTTGGAACAGCTGGCCAAATAAACATTTCTCCAATGGTTAAAATCACCATTCCAGCAAGAAAGCCTGAAAATGCAGTTGCCTTTGCTGCAACAAGAAACGATATAATAAAAATAACGATTCCAATCAACATTTGTGTTTTTAATGCTTTTGCAAAATGTTTCAATATCCCATGTAATAATGGCTGACCCAGAACAATCAACGCTCCGTTTATCGTCCATAGCAAACTATACTGTGATAAAGAAATATGAATTTCCTGGGTATACGAAGCAACGGTCGTCGACCATTGAACATAAGCAACCCAGCAAAGTAAATATCCTACACAAAGAATAGAAAGAGCTTGAAGATTGGGGACTTTTTTAGTGGTCGCTTTTTCTTTCATTTTAGAAGATTTTCTTAAATTGCTGACAGAAATATTGCGATATCCAAATACAGCAATAAGAAGAAAAAGAACATATAAAATGGTATTAGCAAGAAAAATCAATTGAAAGGAATAATCAGCCACAATGCCTCCTAATGCTGACCCTACAGCAACACCCAAATTCTGTGCAACATAAAGAGCATTGAAAGCCTTTCGTCCGCCTTCTTCCCAAACAGATCCAGCCATGGCATACATAGAGGGAAAAATAACTCCAGTTCCAAGCCCAACAATAGTTAGAAAGAAAATATATTCTGGCCACTGATGCCAAAAAGTTAACCCTATAAGAGCAAGCAAGGTAATTCCGATTCCAATCAAAATAGATTTATATCCACCAAGTTTATCAAACATACTGCCACCTACCAGGTTACCAATTACACTCGCTCCTGAATTTAACATTAAGACAATCCCTGCAACAGATAATGATTTTCCTAATGAATTATGAATATAAATTGTATTTAAAGGCCATAAAAAGGAATTGCCTGTTACGTTGACGGTCATTCCGATAATCAAGAGCCATAAGGCACGTGGCATACTAAACGCCCCTTTACATTACTATTTCAACACCACAGTAATTTTAGACGTTTTTAGTAGATGGTGCAATCATTTTTAAATTTGATCATTCGACAAAGAAAAGCGCAAGCGTTTTGGTCAGCGGTGTATGGCCAGGAGCTTGACAGTTCTCTAAATTCAAATTTTTAACCCTTTTTCTTATTAAAAAATCCCCCAATGGAAAGGGGGACTAATTTTTTATTCAGGGTGAAATTTAGACTTAACAGGTTGTCCGCCAGAATCTTCGTATTTCTTTTTTGCTTTTTTAACAAGATCTACATCCTGGCCTAATTCCAAGTCCTGATTATTTACGCCATTTCGAGTTTTTTGTTCAGGATTTTGCTGCTTTGAACGTTTTTTCACACTAGTTCCTCCTCTTACCGCTCTTGTAAAATCATTGCACTTTGTTGGTCTTGAAGTCGAAGTCTCAACCGATGCAGCTGCTCACGCTGTTGTGCATTGGCACTGTGAGCAAGATGTGCAAGATCGTGGTAAGCTTCCTCAAGCCCTTTTAATGCGTCTGTATAGTCATCATTGTTATAATGTTCTTGAAGGCTACTTTCCTTGTATTGATCCTGGGCATATTGAATAGTATCCTCACATTTTTGAATAAACTGTTCAACTGATTCACGAGTTGCCATTATGAACCCTCCCAATTTTACCTTCATTGAAGCATACAGCTTCATCTCTTATTGTGTTCACATCTCATTTTCCTATCACAGAATGAAGTTGATAAATGCTACCAGAAAAGGAACTGAAAAAGCCCAATTCTGCATCCAAAACAAGCACTTTTCTACAAAGCCATTTTTCACTACACAAACTACCCCGATTGCTACACAGGACTAGGCATTCTCTACACAAAACTCGTTCTTTTCTACACAAATCCACCGCTTCACTACACAAACCATTTTTCACTACACAAACTACCCCGATTACTACACAGGACTAGGCATTCTCTACACAAAACTCGTTCTTTTCTACACAAATCCACCGCTTCACTACACAAACCATTTTTCACTACACAAACC
>JAUZPL010000049.1 GCA_030705955.1 Bacillota bacterium
AAGGACCCTTCTTTCTGATTAAATTTTGTGTGGTAACTTTATTTTATCAGAAGTAGTCCTTATTTTTATTCAAAAAATAATCAAAGCCGGTGAAATTTTACTCGTCGTAAAATTTCACCGGCTTTTTCATCTTAGAGGTGGTTTTGTCCCAACCTCTTTTGTACTTAGTCTCTCGAGGCATTCATTCCACCTTGAACATTGGTAACTTTTTTAGGTTTTATTCAAGCCTATCAACTGCAATTTTTTCAAAACCTCGAAAAAAAGGTCTCTTTAATAACAACTTATTATTTTAAACAAAATATTAAATCTAGAAAGCCTTCAAAAATTAGTCAAATCTTTTTGAACAGTTTGTGAAATGATGAACAAACTTATATTCACCCTAAAATGCACGGATTATAATTACAGTGTAATCAAGTTATTAATACTACTTTTAAAAAAGGGGTCCTTTATATGTTTAACAAATTTCTAAGAGAAAACAAAATTGCTGCTGGTATCCTCACCATTTTACGTTTATACCTTGGATATGGATTTTTAACAGCTGGCTGGGAAAAGCTAACTGGTCCAAAACCATTTGATGCTACTGGTTTTTTGATGGGTGTAACTCATAATCCAGTTTTAAGTCCTGTAAAGGCGATTGAGTATCCGACCTATCTTGCTTTCTTAAAAGAGTTTGCTCTTCCAAATGCACATTTGTTTAACACAATCGTCCCTATGGGTGAGTTCCTTGTTGGTCTTGGTTTAATTTTAGGTTGCTTAACAACTGCTGCTGCATTCTTCGGATTAGTGATGAACTTCTCTTACGTGATGGCTGGTGTTGTATCTAGCAACCCATTAGATATCTTATTTGGTGTAATTATCTTAGCAGCTGGCTATAATGCAGGCCGCATTGGTTTAGATCGTTGGGCACTTCCATTCATTCGTAAATATACAGCTAAAAGAAATAATACTGAAACAGTAATACAAAAAGCTTAATGAAAATCAATAGTATGTTAAACATTAAATAACACACTAGTTAGCAGTCGAAATCACACGATTTGGGCTGCTTTTTTGTTGTTGTAAATAGTAGGATTAATGGATTGAAAATGTTAAAGCTTCATAAAGAAAAAAAGGAAAAAAATTAAATATCAAAAAGTGACTTTTTACACCTAAAAAAAATGTAAATAGTGATATAAAAATAGTAGATCATAAATAGTGAAAAAATTTATTGAAGTAAGAAAAGGTAAGATGATTTTCCAAAAGGGTGAAGCCATATGCAATTGATATTTGCTGTTTTTATAACCTTGTGTTTCCTTTCACTAGCCTCTTTACTATCTTTTATGGCAATTAGTAATAATGAAAACATTGATGTCGTTATCCAGGGCGCTAGAAATAATATAACTTCTATTTTACTTTCGACCTTTGTTGTTTTATTTTTCATTATGCTGGGGAGGTAATATTCATGTTCAAAGTGACTTTTTTAATCAGTTTATAAAAAAACCAGATTCATAGAATCTGGTTTTTTTGCGCCTGCATGTATTTTTCTATTACTCTTTTATGCTAGCCTCATTTTAAAATCTTGATAGCTAAATTGACGTACAACTTGACAATCACCGTTTTTATCTTTAACAGCAATAGCTGGTAATGGCATACCATTAAAAGTAGTATTTTTCACCATTGTATAGATTGCCATGTCACCAAATACTAAACGATCGCCGCTCTTTAATGGATGGTCAAAGGTATAATCTCCGATAACATCTCCTGTAAGACAGGTTTGTCCACCAAGGCGATACAAATATGGTTTTTCTCCTACTTCACCTGATCCAAAAAGAGGATGACGATAAGGCATTTCTAATACATCTGGCATATGACAGGAAGCGGATGTATCAAGAATAGCAATTTCCATTCCATTTTGAAGTGTGTCAAGTACAGAAGTGACCAAATATCCAGCATTGAGAGCAACGGCTTCACCTGGTTCAAGATATACTTCTAAACTATATTTATCTTGCATTCTCTTAATACAGTCTTCCAGTAAAGGAATGTTATAATCTTCTCTTGTAATATGGTGACCTCCACCAAAGTTGATCCATTCCATTTGAGATAGCCATGGCCCAAACTTTTCTTCAACAGCATTAAGAGTTGTATCTAAATCGTCAGAGTTTTGCTGACAAAGTGTGTGGAAGTGCAGCCCAGAAATACCTTCAAGTAAATCAGGACGAAAATTCTCCTGTGTTACACCGAAACGGGAGCCTGGTGCACATGGGTTATAGATCGCATGCCCAATTTGTGTAGAGCATTCAGGATTGATGCGCAATCCTACTTTTTTACCTGCTTGTAGAACTTTATCTTTAAATTTTTCCACTTGGGAGAAGGAATTAAAGATGACATGATCACAAAGCGATATGATTTCATCAATTTCATCTTCACGATAGGCAGGGGAAAAGACATGATTTTCTTTCCCCATTTCTTCGTATCCTAGACGTGCCTCTAATAAGCCGCTAGCTGTCGTACCACTTAAATACTCTCCAATAAGAGGATACATTGTATACATTGAAAATGCTTTTTGTGCTAAAACAATCTTACATCCTGTACGTTTCATAACTCCGTTTAGGATTTTTAGATTTTTTTCCAGAAGACCTTCATCGACTACATAACATGGTGTGGGTAATTCCTCGAACCGCATCTTAACGTACAAGCTCCGGAGCTTTAGTTTTTTCAGGCTCAGAATCTACGAACACTGGATTAAAGTCTTCTACCCATGGTAATCCCCATTTGTTTAAAGCTTCCATGAATGGATCTGGATCAAATTCTTCAATATTGTATACGCCTGGCTTATTCCATTTACCAGTCATAATCATCATCGCGCCGATCATGGCTGGAACACCTGTTGTATAAGAAATCGCTTGAGAACCTACTTCTTTATAGCACTCTTGGTGGTCACAAACATTGTATACGTAATAAGTTTTCTCTTTTCCGTCCTTTTTCCCTTTGAAGATACAACCGATATTTGTTTTTCCAACTGTACGCGGTCCAAGAGAAGCAGGATCTGGTAATACAGCTTTTAAAAACTGAAGAGGAATGATTTGTTTTCCTTCGTATTCGATTGGTTCAATGGAAGTCATTCCTACATTTTCAAGAGCCTTTAAGTGTGTAAGGTAACTTTGACCAAAGGTCATGAAGAAACGGATTCGCTTAAGTCCTGGAATGTTTTGAGCAAGAGATTCAAGCTCTTCATGGTAAAGCAAATACATATCTTTTTCGCCAACTTCAGCGAAGTTATAAACGCGTTTAATTTCCATTGGTTCTGTTTCAATCCACTCGCCATTTTCCCAGTATCTTCCGTTTGCTGAAACCTCACGGATATTGATTTCTGGATTGAAATTGGTTGCAAAAGGATAACCATGATCCCCGCCATTACAGTCAAGGATGTCGATATATTCAATTTCATCAAAATAATGTTTTAATGCATATGCCGAGAATACACCTGTTACACCTGGATCAAAGCCGCTTCCTAATAGTGCTGTAATCCCAGCTTTTTCAAAGCGTTCGCGGTATTCCCATTGCCATTTGTATTCAAATTTTGCAGTGTCTTCTGGCTCATAGTTTGCTGTATCCATATAGTGTGTTTTTGTTGCAAGACAAGCATCCATAATGGTTAGATCTTGATATGGTAAAGCCAAATTCATAACGATGTCTGGCTTTACTTCTTCAATTAAAGCAATTAGTTCATCAACATTGTTTGCATCAACCTGTGCAGTTGTAATTTTTGTCTTTCCACCATCAAGTTTTGCTTTTAATTCATCACATTTGGATTTTGTACGGCTTGCGATACAAATCTCTTCAAATACTTCACTATTTTGAACACATTTATGGATGGCTACAGATGCAACGCCACCACAACCGATAATAAGTGCTTTTCCCATTCTCGTATCTCCTAACTATTTAGAATTTGCAAGGCATAAAAGGTTTTTTCAGAATTTTTCACAACAAAAAAAAGCAAGTGAAAAACGCATTTTCGCGCACAACACTTGCTTTAGATATAATCATCATATTAAAAAGCAAAACAGTACCCATGTCAAAACCCATATGAATACAGTCTTCCATCAAAGTCTAAGGACATCATGATAGAAAGCTCTTAAATATTCAAAATCATATCATTATAGGATCAGAGTCTATATAGCAAATAATTACTTTTACCACTCTTATTGATCGTTTCACAAGTTGATGTGCATACGCACTGGTTGTAAAGTAACCAACTTATAAAATTTGAGCTTTTAACTCAATCAATAAGGCAACTAAAGTTGCCAATCGGCATTTGACCCGGCTGTCCGTATGGCCTTAACTTCTCTTTAAGAAGTGGTCAAAATTATCTGCTTGGAAAGACTCAAGATTTTGAATATAGCTTTCCAATTCATGCTCTTTTATAGTATCAGCATAAAATAAAAATAGCAATAGGCAAAGTGAAAGTTATTTCACAAATTTCGACAAAAATTTTTCAATCCAACCTTTGAATACTATAAATGTAAAATTTGGTAGTCCATATTCGATAAGATCTTTATTTAGTGGATAGAAAAATATGTATACATACTATTCAGGATTTCTTAACTTTTATTTAATTCAAACAAAGGGAATTTGTTGATTAAAGTGGAATAAATATTATTTATACAAAGATCGCATTGTATTTAAATGCGAGAGCTTTGATTAGAAGATGGAGGAAAAAACCTTGGAGCCTATAGTAAGAAATCAGTTTACATCTAGGTTGATGAATGAAATATTAGCTTGTTTTCAATTAGATTCAGAATTTAGAAATCTAGGGGATTTTGAGAACTATGCTTTTGAAGTGTATCAAAATGGGCACCCTAAAATTTTAAGAATTACCCATAATTCTCACCGTTCTTTCAAGGAGCTTGAATCTGAGCTTGATTGGATCCACTATCTACAGGGATGCGGAATTCGGATTCCAGCTGTTTTTTTATCTCCTAATGGAAATACAGTTGAGGCGTTTGAAGCAGAAAATTCCTTTTTTTATGCTAGTTTGTTTGAAAAAGCACCAGGTCAACATGTCAAACTAGATGACAATCTTTTTAATGAAAAGCTCTTCCGTATTTGGGGGAAAACGGTTGGGAAGATGCACTATTTTACAAAAGGCTATCAACCAGCTGCAACGATTCTATCCCGTTCCCAATGGAATGAAAATGATCTAGTAAAATTAGAATATTATTATCCTAAGGAAGAGCAGAGTGCCATAGCTCAGGCTTACAAGGTTGTTGAAGAAGTTGGGGAATTACCTAAAACAAAGGACTCCTATGGCCTAATTCATACAGATATTCATCATGGGAACTTCTTTTATAACGGTGACTCTATTTATATTTTTGATTTTGATGATGCATGCTACCACTTTTTTGCATCTGATATAGCAATCCCTTTATATTACGCAGTCAATAGTAAGTATTTTACTGGAACTAGAGAGGAAAGAAATGAGTTTGCCAGACGGTTTCTTCATGCCTTTATGGAAGGCTATTTTGAGGAAAACGAGTTATCACAAGAATGTTTGAAAACTATACCATTGTTTTTAAAACTGCGAGATGTTGAGCTTTTCTCCGTTTTTAGTAAGAAAATCCCTGTTGAAGAAAGGAATGAAAGAATACAGCATTGGATTAGTGAAATTAAGGCCCGAATAATAGGAGATACTCCAATTATTGATTTAAATTTATGATTACCTACAAATCTAGCAAGTAACAATAGAAATAAAAGGTGGAAAAAGATTTTATTATGTATTTCCTGTTTTGTTCTTTTGATTTATTGTTGTTTGCACCATATTAATAAATTCTTTCATTGCATACGAAATATATCGGCCTTTTTTGGTAATAATGACTATTTCCCACTTTAATTCGGAACTTTCGATGGGAATAATTTTGATGTTCGGAATATTGAATTTCTCTAGGATGGGGCGCGGAAGAAGGGAAATACCTTGTTTGAGAGAAACCATCTCCTGAATGAAGTCCCATTGTGATGTAATAAGGTCAATCTTGGGTTCAAAACCAGCGTTTTTACACACCTTAAGAATTAGGTGATGAAGCATAAAATCTTCAGCTGTCATGATGAAAGGCTCGTCTTTCAAATCAAGCATAGTTACTTTCTTTTTGGATGCGAGTGGATGATCTTTATGGGCTAATAAGACAATCTGATCCTGTATAACAGAACAGATATTGAAATGACTGCTGTTCACAGGAGTAATGACGACCCCTATATCGATAAGTTCTTCACTCACTTTTTCCTGAATTTTTCTAGCCCCATCCTCAATCATTGAAAATTTAACCCCAGGAAAATATTTACGGAAATCAGCAATAATTTTTGGAAAGAAAACGGTACCGATAACAGGTGGGATTCCAACACTTAAATGCCCCTTTTTTAAATTGACTGTATCAGAAATGGATTTTGATAATGCATCAAATGCCACAAGAATCCTTTGTGCCTGTTCTAATAAATTTTCACCTGCATCTGTTAAGGTAGGAACTTTTACTGAACGGTCCAATAAGGTAACCCCTAGCTCGTCCTCTAGCGATTTGATCATTTTACTTAATGCAGGTTGGGAAATATGCAATTTTTGAGAGGCCATCGTAAAACTTTTTTCCTTTGCAACATGGACAAAATAAGTTAAATGTCGAATATCCAAGGCTAGCCCCCCTTCCAAATTCATTTTTTAAAATACTTAAGCTACTTTGTTCATACTTAAAATAATGTTATTCCTGCATACTGTCAATAACTATAACTTTAGGTTATTAAATTATGTTTTATATGTATTAGCCTTTTTTCACTAACAGTTCTAACATATAAATGTAGGCGCTTACAACACGAAAGTTGTTACCTTAAATCTAGACTTGAGGTGGAAAAGATGGAAAGAAAGGTTAAATTTTTAAATTCCCGTGAAGCGGCAGAAATGATTTGGGATGGGGCCACGCTTGGTGTGAATGGAATTCAAGGTACAGGGGTATCTGAAGAGATTCATCTTGAAGTGGAGAAGAGATTTCTGGAAACGGGATCTCCTCGTAATTTAACGGTTATACATGTCTCAGGTATTGGTGATGGGGTTCATAAGGGACTTAATCACTATGCACATAAAGGCCTAATGAAAAGGATTATTGCTGGACATTATGGAATGGCGCCAAAACTGCAGCCATTAATTGAAGGTAATGAATTAGAAGCATACAACTTCCCGCAGGGTGTCATCTCACAAATGTTTCGTGACAGTGCCGCGAAAAAACCACGGACCATCTCAAATGTTGGTTTAGGAACCTTTGTAGATCCGGATATAGATGGTGGGAAAATTAACAAAGTAACAACAGAGGACCTAGTTGAAAAAATTAAATTTGACGGAAAAGAGTATCTAGCGTTTAAAACGCAAAAAATTGATATCGCTCTCATTAGAGGAACTGAGGCAGATGAAAAAGGAAATATAAGTTTTGCCAATGAACCATTAACCTTAGAAGCTTTATCGATTGCAATGAGTGCCAAGAACAATGGTGGAATTGTCATGGTCCAGGTTGAAAAGATAGTTAAAAATGGAACAATTAACCCGAAAGATGTAAAAATTCCTCATGTTTTAGTTGACGTAGTCGTAGTGGTCCAGGATAAAGCAAACCATATGCAATCATTCGCAACACAATTTAATGAGGCTTTCATTAGAAGTGACTTAGTCTTTGATAGCAAGGCTAAAAAAGAGCCGTTAAATGAACGGAAAATAATTGCTCGAAGAGCTGCAAAAGTCCTGAATTTCTCTAAAAATACGTTGAATTTTGGTTTTGGTTTACCTGAATCAATCCCATATGTACTGCATGAAGAGGGCGTCATTGATTATTTTACCAATACGGTTGAACCGGGGGCTTTTGGTGGAACTCCATTGGGAGGATTAGATTTTGGCTGCTCTTTAGGACCTGAGGCAATAATTGACCAGCCTTATATGTTTGATTTTTATGATGGTGGAGGAATTGATGCAGCCTTCTTAGGACTTGCAGAATGTGACCAGTTTGGAAATATCAATGTTTCGAAGTTTGGACCAAAGATTGCAGGATGCGGCGGATTTATTAACATCACACAGAATGCCAATGACCTTGTCTATTGCGGAACATTTACGGCTGGTGGATTAAAAGTGAAAGCTGAAAATGGAAAACTAGAAATCTTGCAGGAAGGCCGGGCGAAAAAGTTTGTCAAAGCAGTTCAGCAAATTACGTTTAGCGGCGAGGTAGCTCGGGCAGAAAGAAAAAAAGTCTTGTATGTAACAGAACGTGCAGTTTTTGAATTATTGCCAGAGGGCTTAACGTTGATTGAAATCGCTCCTGGTATAGATTTAGAGAAAGATATTTTACAACAGATGGAGTTCATGCCGATTATATCTAAGGATTTGAGATTAATGGATGAACAGATTTTTATAGATAAATTGATGGGCCTTGAAGATTATTTTAATCAAACTAAACCTTTAAAAGAATTGGTAAACCTGTAGAAAATTACTACATTCTATATAAATTTTAAAAATCTAATTTGAGTAATGAAGGAGGAAACAACAATGGATCGTTTGAAAGGGAAAATTGCACTCGTTACGGGAGGGGCACAAGGAATTGGTCGGGAAATCTGTCTTGCTTTTCTTAGAGAAGGGGCAGAATTAGTGATTTCTGCAGATATGCAGTTAGGGGAAGAATTACCTAACCTACGACAAGTACAATTAAATGTGACAAATCGTGAAGAAATTGCTGAATTTGTTGCTAATTTAAAAGAGGAACTAGGTCGTATAGATGTACTCGTGAACAATGCAGGAATTACAAGAGATGCATTATTAGAAAAAATGAAACCGGAAATGTGGAACCTTGTATTGGATGTTAATTTAACAGGTGTATTTAACATGACACAAGCCATTGCACCCGTGATGATGGCAAACGGGAAAGGCTCTATTATTAATATTTCATCAGCAGCTGGAGTATATGGAAATATTGGACAATCCAACTATGCAGCAACCAAAGCAGGAGTTGTTGGCCTTACTTACACATGGGCAAAGGAACTTCCTCGTAAAGGAGCAGACATTCGTACTAATGCTATTGCGCCTGGCCTCATTATGACAGACATGATGAAGACTGTTCCAGACAAAGTTCTCGAACCAATTCGTGAAAAGACTCCATTAAAGCGCCTTGGAACACCTCAGGAAATTGCCAATACTGCTCTTTTTCTTGCGAGTGATGAATCTAGCTTTATCAATGGTCAAGTTTTATCCGTAGATGGAGGATTAAGACTTTAATTTCACTCCCCACCCTAAAAATGTTATAATTAGAATATTCTGTCTTTAGTGAGACAAGGAGCAATTTTTAACGCACTTTGTTTTCATTTAAAAGAAAGGGAAATAGAACAGGGGGAACTTGTATGATCGTTGAAAAACAATTGTTTAAGATGGAGAGGTTTACATTTAAAGCAGGGGTAAGTTTACCAATTGAAATTGGATTTGAAACCTATGGGGCTCTAAATGAAGACAAATCAAATGCCATTTTACTTTGTCACTTTTTTAGTGGGAATAGTCATGTGGCGGGAAGATATTCAAATGAATCCGAAAATGCAGAGCCGGGCTGGTGGGATACGATGGTTGGACCCGGAAAGGCCTTTGATACCGATCATTATTTCATCATTTGTTCTGATGTGCTGTGTAATGTAAGCCCATACAATCCTTTTGTTGTTACAACGGGTCCAGCTTCAATCAACCCAGTTACTGGTGAAAAATATGGACTTTCTTTCCCACAAGTGACTATTCGAGATTTTGTTAATGTTCAGCATGCACTCGTAAAATCTTTGGGTATTGAAACTTTGTATTGTGTAGCGGGTCCATCTATGGGTGGAATGCAGGCCATTCAATGGGCAGTCGATTACCCAGACGCCATGAAAAAAGTGATTTCAGTTATTAGCGGCCCACGAATGCCTGCCTATTCTGGTGTCATTCCATTACAAATAGGGGTCGATGCAATTCGGATGTCGCCTGAAGCAGGGCTTCGACTAGCCATTAAAATGATGACCTTTCAAAACAGATCATTTGAAAATATCAGTCAATTATGGGGACATCCAATCCCTATTTCAGGACCGCTTACAAGCTGGGATTGGAATCAACAACCGCATAAATATTTTCAGGACTTGGATTACTTAATTGAAAGCCGTATCCATGAAGTCGATCCACAGCATTGGCTGTATATATCAAGGGCTAATCAGTTGTTCAATATCGAAGTAGGATATGGTTCCTTGGATGAAGCATTATCAAGGGTACAAGCAGAGGTATTAGCAGTGCCTGTTTCCAGTGATTTAATGCTGCCGCCTAAGGAAAGTAAGGATATGATTGACCGTTTACAAGGACTAGGAAAAAAAGCGCATTACTATGAAGTGGAAACAGACGGCGGCCATTTGTCGGCAATAACAGAATATGAAAAATTTATAAAACCTATTAAAAGGTTTCTGGATAACGAATAGGTACAGTTTAAGGGGAGACAAGGACAATGAGAATTCAAAAAATCATGGTAGTTGGTTCCGGACAAATGGGAAGCGGAATTGTACAAGTATTGGCGCAATCTGGATTCCAAGTTGTAATGAATGATATGAAAGAAGAGTTTGTCCAAAGAGGATTAGCCAAAATTACAAAACAGCTTAACCGGGAAGTCGAAAAGGGACGGAGAACAAAAGAAGAAGTAACCGCATTATTATCTAGAATTCAGCCTTCAACAATATTAGAGGATGGTAAAGATGCCCAGCTGGTCATTGAGGCTGCTACTGAAAATAAAAAAGTTAAACATGAAATTTTTAAGAGATTAGATGAAATTTTGCCTGCTGAGGCGATTCTCGCTACTAATACATCCTCATTGCCTATTACGGAAATTGCAGCAGTTACTAGCCGACCAGAAAAGGTTATCGGAATGCATTTCTTTAATCCTGTGCCGGTAATGAAGCTTATAGAAGTGATTCGAGGACTTGCGACATCAGAGGATACGTTTACTTCTGTTATGGAACTAGCAAAAGAGATTGGTAAAGTACCGGTGGAGGTAAAAGACTTTCCAGGCTTTGCCGCAAACAGAGTCCTAGTAACGATGATTAACGAAGCAATCTATACAGTTTATGAGGGAATATCCACTCCAGAGGGAGTAGATAGTGTTATGAAGCTTGGTGCTAATCATCCAATGGGCCCTATTGAACTGGCTGATTATGTTGGGTTGGACGTTTGTCTTGCTGTAATGGAAGTTCTTTATGAAGGGTATGGTGATCCAAAATACCGCCCTTGCCCACTGCTCAGAAAGTATGTGAATGCAGGTTGGCTAGGGGTGAAAACTGGCCGAGGATTCTATAAGTACAACTAAGGGGGAACACTAATGAGACAGTTTAATAATCTCATATATTCTGTCACAAATAGGATAGCCACAATAACCATTAATCGGCCTAAGGTACTTAATGCTTTGAATCGTGAGCTGCTGGGGGAATTATCCCAGGCTGTGAATGATATTGAAAATGACCAGGAAATTTTGGCAATTATTTTGACTGGCGCTGGTGAAAAGGCATTTGTAGCGGGAGCCGATGTTTTGGAGATGAGAGGGAAGAATTCTTTGGAAGCTCGTAATCTCTCAAACATAGGAAATCAACTTTTTACGAGAATTGAAAACCTTCGGGTTCCTGTCATTGCAGCTATTAATGGTTTTGCACTAGGTGGAGGCTGCGAGCTAGCTCTTGCATGCGATATACGTGTTGCCAGCACTCGAGCAAAACTTGGGCAACCTGAAACTGGGATAGGAATTATGGCAGGATATGGAGGAACACAAAGACTGCCGCGACTTGTTGGAATAGGAATAGCAAAAGAACTACTGTTTACAGGAGAAATGATTTCAGCCGAGAGAGCCTATGAAATTGGTCTTGTAAATCGACTGGTAGAACCGGAAGAATTGTTAAATGAAGCAACGAAATTAGCGGAGGCTATTGCTGCAAAATCACCATATGGAGTTCAATTTAGTAAAAAGGCTGTAAATGAGGGAATGAATCTCGATCTTGAACGGGCGTTACGATTAGAATCGGAAATTTTCGGCACCCTTTTTTCTACTGAAGACCATAGTGAGGGAATGTCTGCTTTTTTAGAAAAACGCAAACCAGTTTTTACAGGAAGATAAGAGGAGGAAACATCATGAGTGAAATTTATATTTTAGATGGAGCTAGAACACCCTTTGGAACATTTGGAGGTACATTAAAGGACGTGGACCCAACAACACTTGGGATTACCGCCAGTAAGGAAGCTATTAAACGAAGTGGAGTTGAAGCAGAAGAAATCGACATGGCCGTTGTGGGTAATGTCATTCATGGCACGAGAAATGCGGCTTATGTGGGACGTCACATAGCTCTCGGTGCGGGAGTTCCGATAGCTACTCCAGCCTTAACCGTTAACCGTTTATGCGGTTCTGGTCTTCAAGCTGTCGTTTCGTTAGGCCAGTCAATTCGTCTAGGAGAAAGTGAAGCTGGACTTGCCGTTGGGACGGAAAATATGAGTATGGCGCCGTACATGATGAGAGGAGCCCGGTTTGGAACAGGAATGAAATCACCGGATCTTGATGATATGCTTTGGGCTTCTCTGACAGATGAATATAGCGGTATTGGAATGGGAATGACTGCCGAAAACCTTGCCATTCAATATAATATTACTCGTGAAGAGCAGGATCAATTTGCATTGGAAAGCCAGCTTCGTGCTTCAGCTGCAAGAAGAGAAGGCAAGTTTACTGAGGAGATTGTTCCTGTTGAAATTAAAACGAAAAAAGGAACTACTATAGTTGATCAGGATGAACATATCCGTGAAAATACAACACTTGAAGCACTAGCCAAGCTTCGCCCTTCTTTTAAAAAAGACGGAACGGTTACAGCTGGTAATGCCAGTGGAATAAACGATGGTGCAGGAGCCATTGTACTTGCTTCTGAAGGTTTTGTTCAGAAAAAAAACGCAAAGCCACTTGCAAGAATCATTTCATGGGGAGTTGCTGGAGTTCCTCCTGAAATAATGGGAATTGGACCAGTACCAGCGATTCAAATGGCCCTCAAACGTGCCAATATGAGCATTCAAGACGTCAATCTATTTGAAATTAATGAAGCTTTTGCCTCACAATATCTTGCTGTTGAAAAGGAACTCGGGCTTAACCGCTCAATTACAAACGTTAATGGAGGAGCAATCGCATTAGGCCACCCAGTTGGAGGCAGTGGTGTGAGAATTCTTTATTCATTAATTTTGGAATTGAAACGACGCAATCAGAAATACGGTGTGGCTTCTCTTTGTATTGGCGGAGGACAAGGAATTGCAGCTGTGGTGGAAGTTTTTTAATTAAAAAGGAATCTTTTAAATGGCGCCCTTTAACGGTGGTGCCATTTTTCTTTATTCGATCATAATTCAAATTTTGAATACATTCATTTTATTATTTAATATGGAAAGAAATTATAAATTTTTGCCTATAGATTCCATTTTTTAGATAGTGAAAATTATACTAAGCAAGCAACTAAATGGTAGAATCTTGCACCAACTTAGGTATCTGGTTAGTACTTATCCTTTTTTTACATGGTATTATGTTTAAAGGGGGGAGTATGGATGAAAAACTTTGTTGCATTCGATTTTGAAACGGCTAATAGAAGCCGACATAGTATTTGTTCTGTTGGATTAGTTTTTGTAAAGGATGGTAAAATTGTGGATTCTATCTACCAATTAATAAATCCTGAAGAGCATTTTGAAAGAATGAATATGGCCATCCATCATATCACGCCGAAGGATGTAAAAGATGCTCCTACTTTTGATGTTTTTTATCAAACAATTAAAGATAAACTAGATAACCAAATTATGGTTGCACACAACATCTCTTTTGATGGTTATGCTTTTCGGGACAATTTAGAAAGATACAAAATTCAACCGAGTACCCATCACTTACTTTGCACATATCAATTATCGAAAAAGCTTATTTTAGGGAAAACAAGCTATACCTTAGATTCACTTTGCAAGCACTATAGAATTAATTTGACCAACCACCACCACGCGTTGGATGATGCACGAGCCTGTGCAGAAATAATGCTAAATCTAAGTAATGAATTTGAGCTAAATGATTTTGAATCTATTTTTAACAAAACTAAAATTAGGCCTAGAACACTCTCTGAATTTAATATTCTACCATCAAGAACCAGGGTCAAACACGAAAAGGTAGACTTAGCGGAAATTCAAATTTTAAAAGAGGTTGATCAAAAAAGTCCGTTTTTTGGAAAGAATATAGTATTTACAGGAAAATTAAGTCACTTTTCTAGAAATGAAGCTGCGCAAATGATTGCTAATAAAGGTGGGAAACCCCAAAACGGGATTAACCATGATACAAATTATATTGTTCTTGGAAATTTTGATGATGCCATGATAAAAGGGAAGAAATCAACAAAGCTTCTAAAAGCTGAAAAAATGATTAGTGAAGGCAAAGTGGTAAAGATTATTAGTGAAGAAGACTTTATTAAAATGTTATAAGACATAAATAAGTGAACCCTTTATTAGGAGGAAGTAAAAATAATGGTGCAAATTATTCCACCAAAAGGTGATTTTATTGTTTTTGCAGATGAAGTTGATTATGAAAAAAAAGGGAAAGAATGGGGACTTTTCAACAAAGTCATAAAATATGACTTTCTATATAAAGAAAGAGAAGAACTCCAAACTGTTACCATTGCAGGGTATGAAATACATGGGGTTCATAATACACTTGTCGTTCGATTCTCAAACGGGGTACTTTCCTGCATTCATCCCGCATATCTCAAAGAAATGCAGAGCCCAACTTTTGGAAAAACAGAATTTCTAGAATCAGAAATGCCCGAAGTAGAAATTCCTGTGGGAAAACAGCCGGTAGATGAATCAACAGAAATAAAACCAAAAGAAAAGAAAGCAACAAAAGAGTCTAAAACAACTATTGTACTTCCAGAAGAAAAAGGACAAGGTCCAGCTGATATAAAAGGATTTTCAACCAAATATAATTCCTTTACAGAAAGTGAAGATGAAGTTGTGCTTTTTGAAAATACGATTTTTCAGTTAGAAGAGCCTCTTACACTCGGAAACAGCTGGTGCAGTTACTCTAAAACCTTAAAAAAACAGGAACTGAAAGCTGGAATGAATATTCAATTTGAAGCTAAAATTGTAGCCAAAAAATTTGATAAAGAGACATTGTATAAATTAAACAACACAAAAATCATCTTAAATTAAAAAAATGAGGGATGGAATGAAATTTCCGCCCCCTTTTTGAGCTAATAGGAAAGTATAAATTTTTGAGAACAAAATTTATACTTTCCTAACGTATAAGATCAACTACGCCTCATGAACCGCCTTAAGGGCTCGCCAATCGGTGAGTTTTCTTTATTTGCTATAAAAAGCTTCGGTATAATAAGTAAGGAGTTCTGAATTTATCCCGGCTAAAATCCACCAAAAACAGGAGTTCCTATTAACTTAATTATTATCTTTAAAAAAACAACACGAAAAAAGCTCAATGGACGTTTTCATTTCCTTTATCAAACAATATTCTCCTTTATGGACACACCAATCATAGATAATCCCTCTTGCATACCTTAAAAGCTGATTGGTGATGTAATTAGAACTCAAATCATTTCGAATTTGATGGTTTTGCTGACCCTTTTCAACGATTTCCTTTAGTCCTTGAGGCAATGCTCGGTCAGAAGAGATAAAAAATGAATTTCCGCTGAAAATCTGGCTCTTATACAATTGGGAAATTAGCTCAACCCCTTTATCAGCAGCATATTTTGCCTGTAACCCAATATATTCAACAATACTTTCTCTTATTGCCATTCCTTTTACTGCAGGGAAAACATGTTGGATAAAATACTCATCCACCTCTTTATAGGTTTCAATAATTATATCCTCTTTCGAAGAAAAATGATGATAAAAAGCCCCCACAGAAATCCCGGCTAACTTACAAATTTGGTTAACCTGCATTTGGTCAAAGCCTTTTTCACTTAATAATTGTAAAGCTATATTGAGGATTTTTTGCTTAGTGGCTTTCGATTTTAATTCTTGTTTTGATTTTATATTCATTTTCTTACTCCAGAAATTTTCTTTGGCATTCATTTTATCATAAGCAACTAACGTAAAAAACAAATTTTTAATTTACAATATTATATTTGTGAAGTATTGAACAATGTGAAGGTTGTATGAACATTTGAGTTGATGTATTGTTGTACAATTTATACCGTCGTACAATAATACCGAACACATTCGGTTTTTATTTTTTTAAACTGGTGAGGAGATGTTTCATATGACAACAAGATTTTCAAAGCTATTTGAACCAATCAAAATTAAAAATGTCGAAATTAAAAACCGCTACTCTATGGCTCCGATGGGACCAATTGGTTTTGTCGATAGCAATGGAGCCTTTACACAAGAGGGAATCGATTATTATGTAGAACGGGCAAAAGGCGGCACAGGTCTTATTATTACTGGTATTTGTAATGCTGACTCAGAAATCGAGAAAACCATTCGTCCGATGATCCCTTGTCCAACCATGAATCCATCTGCATTTATACAGTCTGGAAGCGTCATGACAGAGCGTGTCCATGCCTATGATACTAAAATCTTTTTACAATTAACGGCCGGATTTGGCAGAGCAGGGCTGCCGCATGTCATTAAAACTGCTATAGCTCCATCAGAAATTGATAACCGCTGGGATCCACAAATTACCCATCGTTCCATGACTGTAGAAGAAATCACAAGGATGATCCAACAATTTGGTGAAGCAGCAGCTATTGCCAAAAAGTCTGGTTTTGATGGAGTAGAAATACATGCGGTCCATGAAGGATACTTGCTCGATCAATTTTCAATGGTTCTTTATAACAAACGTATAGATCAATACGGCGGTAATCTTGAAAATCGTTTGCGGTTTGCTGTTGAGATTGTTCAAGCGATTAAATTGACATGTGGAGTTGATTTTCCTGTTTCATTGAGGTTTAGTTTAAAAGGATTTGTCAAAGGATTTCGCCAGGGCGCATTACCTGGAGAAAAATTTGAAGAAATGGGTCGTGATATTGAAGAAGGGCTAGAGGCAGCTAAAATATTGGTAGCAGCAGGGTATGATGCCCTTAACGTTGATGCAGGTACTTATGATTCCTGGTACTGGAACCATCCGCCTATGTATTTTGAGGAAGGTATGTATTTGCCATTTTCAAAATTGGTAAAAGAAGTAGTTGATGTCCCTGTTATCGTTGCTGGTCGGATGGACAATCCTGAATTGGCGGCTAGAGCGCTAGAGGAAGGGTTAACCGATATTATTGGTCTAGGAAGACCGCTATTAGCAGATCCATATTTGCCAAATAAAGTTCGTAACAGAAAAGTTGATACAATCCGTCCATGTTTGTCCTGCCATGATGGCTGTATGGGAAGAATTGCAAAGGCATTGCCTCTTTCTTGTGCAGTGAACCCATCCTGTGGACGAGAAGTGAAATATGCAATAAAACCTGCTCATAAAAAGAAAAAAGTGATGGTAATTGGTGGTGGCGTCGCTGGTATGGAAGCCGCTCGTGTTTCTGCACTACGTGGGCATGAAGTAACGATTTACGAAAAAGGAAATCGACTTGGAGGAGTGGTGATTCCAGGAGGGATGCCATCCTTTAAAAAGGACGACCATGCATTGATACGATGGTATGAACAGGAATTAGCTCAACAACAGGTAAAAGTCGTTTTCAATACTGAAGTAACAAAGAAGTTTGTACTTGAAGAAAAGGCTGATACTGTCATAGTGGCAACTGGGTCAAAACCGATCTTGTTGAATTTGCCTGGTAAAGAAAAAAATAAAGTTGTTACGGCTGAAGAAGTCTTATTAAATCAAGAACAAACTGGGAACTCTATTGTTGTTGTAGGTGGGGGGCTTGTAGGCTGTGAAGCAGCCCTTTGGCTAGCCCAAAAAGGTAAGCAAGTAACAGTTATAGAAGCTTCATCAGATATTTGCGGTGGCCCTCACGGAATTCCATTCATGAACTACGATATGTTAAAGGATTTACTAGCCTATCACAACGTGGAAATCATGAAGAATTCTCTCGTATCTGAAGTAACAACTGAAGGTGTATTGGTAAAAACGAAAGAAGGAACTGTAAGTGTTAACGCTGATACAATTATTCTTTCTATAGGCTACACCTCTGTTAACAGCCTTTACAAACAAATTGAATTTGATGTTGAGGAGTTATATCTTCTCGGAGATGCAAAACGGGTAAAAAATATTATGTACGCCATTTGGGATGCTTATGAAGTAGCAAGGCAATTATAATGACCAAATACTTAAAATGAAGACTAAGAAATTCTGGCTCCGTGGATTTGTAACTTTCTGCGGAGTTTTTTTTTGAATCAAATGAAGTTATTCCAGTAAAAATACCAATCAAGAAGGGATCAATAGAATGATATTAATTCCACCTAGACTTTGATAAAATGGGAAATAGGAAACTTTTATTTAACCTAATAGAGTAGATAAATTTAAACACTGTATCTTTCACTTAAAAAAACCGTATGAAAGGTTATTTTTTAAAAAAATTCATACTATTCGTGTGTTAAGGAGGAACGTCCTATGGAAAATTTACTTAAATCAATTGTTGAAAGTATGGAAGTTTATCAGAATACATACCCAGATGATTCATTAATTGTGGTGACAGATAAAGAAAAAATAATTGGATATCTCCCAGGAAAGGACATCCGGTTTAACTTTTCCGTTGGAGATTATTTAGTCGATATTCCACATTATCAGCAAACTTCAATTTACAAATCATTAATTTCAGGCCAACATATCCGTGAAGAACACACTAAATCAGCGTTTGGTGTACCGTACATTTCATCATCAACACCTATCGTTGATGAAAAGAGAAATATCATTGGTGCTATAACGGGTATTGTTTCAAATAAACAATTGAGTACACTAAGGACAACCGCTATGGAGCTTGCAGCTACAACCGAGGAGGTCTCAGCTACATCTGATGAGCTTGCAGCGGATACAAATAAAATTTCATCAGAGATACAAATCCTTTCCAATCTTTCAGGTGAAGTGAATCAAAAAATAAATGAGATTAGTTCTATCTTATCTTTTATTCGAGACGTTGCTTCTCAATCCAATCTACTAGCTTTAAACGCGATGATTGAGGCTGCAAGGGTAGGAGATCAAGGTAAGGGGTTTGCTGTGGTGGCAAGCGAAATGAGAAAAATGTCAGAGAGCAGTAAGCAATCATCTGAAAATATAGAAAGACAATTAAATTATATTGTAGAAACTGTAGATAAAATGAACTTAGCTATTCAACAGATATCAAATCGTATTGAAAAACATTCTGCTAACACACAAGAATTAAACGCTGCTTTTGCTCAAATTGCTTCAACAACAGATGCCCTCGCCATAGCTTCAAAGGTATGAGGAGGGGAGTATACTGAAAAAAAAAGGCGCCCTTTTAAAGAAATTGTCTTCTAAATCATTTCAAAATTGATGTTTCTTCTCTTGCCAAGTGATTTCTTTAAATATGAAGATTCTCATGTAAAAAGGATGAATTCCAGCACTTTTGCAGGATCATCCTTTTTATTTATACTAAAAAATAGTATTAAAAATCTTGTGTAAAAACAGTTATTTTTTGTATAACTGGTTTAAAATTGAAATTATGAAATATTTTAAAAAATATTCTCGACCTGTGCCTAATTTATCATGAGATTGTAAAAACTAAAGGGTTAATCATCCTGAAAAAAAAGATAGAATAATACAATGGAAACCTCTTTAGTACTTAAGCACTAATTAGTAAAAATGTTTTATTATTGTGTCATAGGGAGGGTCTAGGTATTCTATAATGTCGCTGACATTGTAATTTAAATTTTTAAGGGAGAAATGTTTTTTATATCACAAAAAAACTAAAGGAGCGACTAAGTATGTTTAGGTTGTTTAAGTTTACAAAACCGTATACTCCAATGATCATTTTTGTACTGATCTTTGTTTTTTTGCAAACATTGGGTGATCTTTATCTGCCAACCTTGATGTCAGATATTATCAACAAAGGAGTTATGCAAGGAGATAATGGAAAAATCGTGCAAATTGGCGGTTTTATGCTTTTAGTAGCAGGAGGGGGAGCGCTTTGTGCCATTATTGCCAGTTACTTATCCTCAAAGGTCGCCGTGGGTTTAGGGACAATCCTACGCAGCAAGGTGTTTGAAAGAGTAGAAAGTTATTCGTTACACGAAGTTGATAAGTTTGGTACAGCAACCCTAATAACAAGGTCTACTAACGATATTAATCAGGTTCAAATGGTTTTAATTATGATTCTTCGGATGATGATTAGTGCACCTATGATGGCCATCGGAGGAATTATTATGGCTCTGCGTGAAGACAAGAGTCTCACCTGGGTACTTGCCATTGCAATCCCTGTTTTGGCTGGTGTCATTGCTTTAATTGCCTCTCGCATGATTCCGCTTTTCAGAAGGATACAAGGCAAGATAGATAGAATTAATCTTGTTCTAAGAGAAAAACTTGTTGGGATTCGTGTCATCAGAGCATTCAACACCGTTGAACATGAAGCAAAACGATTTGAAGAAGCAAATGTTGATCTTACAGAAAATTATATAAAAGTTAATAAAATTATGGCTTTTATGATGCCGTGCATTATGTTGGTAATGAACTTTACATCGCTGGCCGTATTATGGTTTGGAGGAATCTTCATCAGTAAGGGCAGTATGGATTTAGGGGCGTTGTCTGCCTTTACCCAATATGCTATGCAAATCATGTTTTCCATGCTGATGCTTTCCTTAATGTTTATTATGGTTCCTCGTGCCCAAGCAGCAGCGGTTAGAATTAATGAAGTGCTGGAAACCCTGCCGGGAATAACTGACAATGAGAATATCAAGAATACTTTCTCAATGAAAGGTTTCGTAGAATTTAAAGGTGTTACTTTTACCTACCAAGGTGCTGAACAACCTGCTTTACGAGACATTTCATTTTCTGCCCAGCCTGGTGAAGTAACCGCGATCATAGGAAGTACTGGTTCAGGCAAGTCTACACTTATTAATTTAATTCCGAGGTTCTATGATGTGGATAGCGGAAATATTCTGATTGACGGTGTAGATGTTAGGGAAATGTCCCAAGAGACACTCCGTGCTAAAATTGGATTCGTCCCACAAAAAGCTGTTCTATTTTCAGGAACTATAAGTGAAAACATAAGGTTTGGAAATACCCAGGTCTCAGATGATGACATTAGACATGCAGCTGACGTTGCCCAAGCGACTGAATTTATTGAGACCGTTGATGGAGGCTTTGAACATGAAATAGCTCAGGGTGGTACAAACGTTTCTGGTGGACAAAAACAGCGTCTTTCCATTGCACGTGCCCTAGTAAGAAAGCCTGAAGTATATGTTTTTGATGACAGCTTTTCAGCTCTTGATTTCAAAACAGATGCACGCTTGCGGGCAGCTCTTAAACATGAAATAGCAGAAGCAACCGTTATTATTGTTGCTCAGAGGGTTGGTACTGTAAGGGATGCAGATAGGATCATCGTCCTTAATGAAGGTAAAATTTCGGGTATTGGAACCCATAAAGAGCTTTTAGAAACCAACCAGGTATACCAAGAAATTGTTTCCTCACAATTGTCAGAGGAGGAGATAGCATGAGCGAGCAAAACCAAAATCAAAATCGCGGAAAAGGTAGAGGACCTGGTGGATTCGGAGGCGGGGGTCACTTTGGGGCACCTGTCCAAAAAGCCAAGGACTTTAAAGGAACTCTTAAAAGGCTGATCAAATATCTAAAACCACATACGTTACATTTAGTTATCGTCTTAGTATTTGCCGTTGCGAGTACATCATTTACGATTGCAGCACCTAAAATAATGAGTAAAGCCATGAATAGGTTACAGGATGCATATATGGCAAAAATGATGCTAGAGAAAATGTCAGATGCACAGAAAATTGTCGTTGATCAGATTAATCAGCAAATGAAGCAGATGCAGCAAATGCAGCAAATGCAGCAAATGCAGAAATCACCAAGTGCTTCCACCAATATGCAACAGCAACAGTCTAAAATAAATCCTGAAACCGCCAAAGCAATACAAGATTTTATCAAACTGCCTATGCTAAACACGGTGAAAAAGGCTGATCAAAAGGCTGATATAGTCCAGAAAATGCTTGATTTGGGCAAAAAAATGCCTCAGGCAAAATCGAATACAAAGAATGTAAAGTTAACTAAGGACCAGATTAAAGGGGCCATTAAAGCAATTCGAGAGACAAATGGAAAGTATGACTTTCATTACATTGGTAATATAGCCTTAATTCTTTTGGGGATGTATGTAATAAGTGCCATCTTTAGTTTAATCATGGGGCTAGTGATGTCAGGAGTAGCTCAAAAAACGGTAAGAGATTTACGAAGGGAAGTAGACCAAAAACTTGCCAAATTACCTTTGAAATATTTTGATAACCATCCTCATGGTGATACACTAAGCCGGGTAACGAATGACTTGGATACTGTAGCGAACACCTTACAGCAAAGTTTGACCCAGATTATCACATCAGTCATTACGATTATTGGCTATATTATTATGATGCTGACAATTAGTCCGATACTCACTTTAATCATGCTGGCAACAATGCCTTTGTATATCATCTCTACTACTGTCATTGCTAAAAGAGCACAAAAATATTTTGCATCGCAGCAAAAAGAGCTGGGAGATCTCAGTAGTCACGTAGAAGAAATGTATACAGGTCATAAAATTGTTAAGGCCTTTGGTCAAGAGAAAAACTCAATTGAGCGCTTTAATGAGATAAATAAAAACCTGTATAGTGCAGGCTGGAGAGCACAGTTTATTTCAGGCATGATGTTTCCGCTAATGAATTTCGTCAGCAACTTAGGATATGTTGGAATTTGTATTGTTGGTGGTCTATGGATTACCAAGAATATTCTAGGCCTAGGGGACATTCTTGCTTTCATTCAATACTCCCGCTCCTTTACGATGCCGATTGCACAAACAGCACAAATTGCTAATGTTATTCAGTCGACTGTTGCCTGTGCTGAACGTGTTTTTGAAATTCTCGATGAATCAGAAGAGATTCCAGATTCCCAAGATGCTAAAGTAATCGAGTTTCCAAGTGGAGAAGTGAAATTTGAACATGTGGATTTCCGATACAATGAAGATGTGCCAGTAATCGAAAATATGAATCTTGATGTAAAACCGGGTCACACAATCGCTATTGTTGGACCAACGGGAGCTGGAAAAACTACACTTGTTAACTTATTAATGCGTTTTTATGAAATAAATGCTGGTAAAATTAGTATTGATAATGTGGATATTAGAGATATTAAACGCAGCGATCTCCGTAAGATGTTTGGTATGGTGCTTCAAGATACGTGGCTATTTAATGGCACGATAAAGGACAATATAGCCTATGCAAAGCAAGGGGCAACGATGGAGGAAATTGTAAGAGCGGCCAAAGCAGCTCATGCCGATCATTTTATCAGGACATTACCTGAAGGCTATGATACCGTCCTAAATGAGGAAGCTACAAATATTTCTCAAGGACAAAAGCAGCTACTCACAATAGCACGCGCTATCCTTGCCGATCCTACTATTTTAATTCTTGATGAAGCCACAAGCAGCGTTGATACTAGAACAGAAGTGTTAATTCAAAAAGCCATGTCCAATCTGATGAAAGGACGTACAAGTTTCGTTATTGCCCATAGGCTATCAACCATTCGAGATGCAGAACAAATCCTTGTTATGAATAAAGGTAAAATTATTGAAATGGGCAACCATCAAGATTTGATTGCGCAAGGAGGCTTCTACGCCGAACTTTACAACAGTCAATTTACCGGACAAAACCTTGATTCAGAAATAGGTTAAAAATAGTATCAATAAAGGATACCAAATTCACTTTGGTATCCTTTTTTTCGTTTCGCGGATAAATGACTGTTTTTCGCGGATATCCTTCCTATTTTCGCGGATAAAATGAAATTTTCGCGGATATATTGTATTTTTTCGCGGATAAATCTCAGATGCATTTTGAAATGGTAGGCGGTCACCGGGGATTTGGTGGATATAATAAGGAGAATGAATTAAGAAAAGCCAACTCTTCCAAATTTGGAAGAGTTGACTTTTTTTTTAGCTTATAGGAAAGTTTAACGTTATTAATGCGCTAAAACATGTTAATTTCCGTTATTAAAATCAACTCTTAAATCGCATTAGAAAAACTAAGGCATTCGCCTAAGGGCTTGGCGAACGCCAAGTTTTTCTAATAGTAATTTAATTTTTTTCTCTTCTTGCAAGTACATCTGGAAGAGCAATCATCGCCGGCAAGAAGATAGGTAGTAGAATAAAACAAAGTACGACGAGACCTGTTATAACAGCTACGGCCAATTCACTTAAAAGAATAATTCCCGAAGGCATGAGTGTAGCAAAGGTACCTCCAAGTATAATCACTGCCGATATGATTACACCACCTATTTGTCTGGAAGCAAGTACGATTGCCTCTTTTGGTGATAAATGTGGGTATTCTTTAAAACGCATCATTAAGAATATACTGTAGTCTACTCCTAAGGCTACAATGATGATGAATGAGAAGAATGGAACGAAGGAAGAAATACCCTCGAGCCTTTCTAAATGTAAGAAAATAAAGTTTATGATAAACATGGCAGCGTAGTATGCTCCTACAAGGGATGCTGTAATGAAAACTGGCATCCAGAAGGACCCTATTACAAAGAACAGAACAAGCAATACACCAATAATAACAATTGCTGTCGTTCTATTTAAATCTCGGGACAATACATTATTCATATCATTTGTTGTAGCACTTGGTCCAGACACTCCAAATTTTGCATGTGAAAGAGTCGTGCCTTTAAGTCCATCAGAAATAGTTTTATTTATTTTTTCTATCGTATTTAGGGCTCCCTTTGAATAAGGGTCTGCATTCAAAATAATAGTCATCTTTGTAATTTTTCGATCGTTGGACATAAACATATCTAAAGCTTTTTTAAATTTCTTGTCCGCCAATGCCTCCTTCGGAATAAAGAAGGTTTTATTTGTATTAAGCTGAGTTAGGAAACCATTTGTTTGCCCTAATCCATCAGAAATTTGCTTTAATCCGCCGTTTACATCAGATAGCTTTTTCCCAAACGTACTGAATCCGTTTAAGCCAGCTACAAGCTGCACCTGACCTGATTTCATTTGGCCGAGCCCATTTGTTACACTATTCATATTTGTCACGATTGTGCCAATTCCAGATGAAGCTTTACCTAGACCGTCCTCAAGTTTTTTCAAACCATCAGCCATTTGGGATAAACCACTGCTCATGATTACCAGATTTTTATTTGCTATACCAAACCCAGCCGTTACTGCATTGTAGTTATCATTTAATGTTTTTATTCCTTCAGGGGTAATTTGACTTAATGATAAAGATAACTGATCAATCGTTTGCTTTAATGCTTGGTAATTGGCATCACTACTGGAATTTGAATAGCTAGTACCTAAAGCTGTTACCATAGATTGCATTTGAAACAATGCGCTTTTTACTCCAAGAAGAGCCTGTGCCGCCTCTTGGTAATGAGTACCCATTTCTGTATACCCTGCCTGCATTTTCCCATAATTATCTGCTAACATGGCAACTCCACTGCTCATCTTAGAAAGATTTGTTTGAATCGTGGCTATACCGTTGCTTATGGTTTGTGAACTACTTGCCCCGTCATTTATACCAACTTGGATTTGTTTTAATCCATTTGTTAAGGCAGCCATACCATTTTGTAGCTTTGCAGTTCCACCAACCATTTGGTTAACCTTAGAAAAATCTGCTGAACTTAATTTTTCTTGAGCCAGCTTCAATCCATCATGTATTTGGTCAACACCATCTTGAGTTTTTGATAGCCCATTCGTTACTGACCCCATTTGACTATCAATATAAAACCCTTGAATTTGCTTAGCCTGGGGCTGTGTTATTGAAGATACCTGTTTGACTCCCTTAATACTCTTAAGTCTTTCAGTTAAATTATCAATAAGTGCAAAAGATTCATTGTTATCAAGTGGCTTACTATTTTCAATTACAACAGTAGCAGGCATTGCCTGGCCTTTACCAAAATGATCAGCGACTAAATTTATACCTTTAGAAGAAGGATAGGAGTTACCAAGTTCTTTAATCGTATCAAAGTTGAGCTTTTCCTGATGAAAATACACCATTGGTCCTATAAGCAAAAGCATCACTACAATCGTTATAATAGGATGTTTTGTTGCAAAGGAGGATGTTTTACCCCAGAATTTGTTTTCTTTATGACCACCAACATTCTTAGATGGCCAGAAAAGTTTTTTACCTAAAACCTTCATAATAAATGGTGTTAAGGTTAATATTTCAAGTAATAAAATGGTCGCTCCAATTACGACGACAACACCAGATTTATAAATTGGGGATTCGGAAAAAACAAGTGCTAGGAAAGCAATAAATACTGTAAGAATACTATATGCAATTGTTTTACCTGCAGTTTTATAGGTATTTACAATTGATTCATCGGTAGATTGACCATGGGATAGTTCTTCCTTAAAACGATTAAATAGAAGTATATTGTAATCGGTACCTATTCCAAAGAGTATGAGAACTAATAGCATTTGGGTTAGATTTGTTATTGGAAACCCGGCCTTATCAATTAATTGGGCAGCAATACCCATGGAACAAAGATAAGAAAAGGCCACTGCTACTAGAGAAATCAAAGGTGTAACGACCGATCTAAATGCAATGATAAGAACGACTAATATGAATAGAACTGTCAATACAGCGCTCTTCTCCACGCCTGCTTGTGATGCTTTCAAATAATCATTATTGATAAAATCTTCACCACTAAGGTAATATTTCACAGGTACACTCTTAAGTTCACTATCAATCTCTTTTTTTATTTCATCTATTTCTCTTGATTTTTTATCAAGTTTATAGCTAACCATAAGTGTTGTGCCATCTTTTGAAATTAAAGAACTTTTTGCATCAGGCATACTGAAGGGATCAATCATGTCAGAAATGCCAAGCTCTGAACTGTTTGCTCCGATTGCCTTTATTCCATCCGCAATTTTGTTCATTTCTTTTGCGGATATCTTATTTTTATCGTAAAAAACGATAAGGTCATTCATTCCTTTAGCAGCATCCATCTTTTTTACTATATTGTCAGCTTTTACTGAGGGGCTATTATTATTTAATGCTTGCATCCCCTTGTGTCGCAGAATAGCATTGATATCTGGCTGAAAAATGGTAAGTAAAATGGTTGCAATAAGCCATATTAAGAAAATAGCCCAACGGCCCTTTATGATTTTTCCCACCTTGGATTCCTCCGTTAAGTATATATTTTTCAATTAAATCTGTTCACATAAAAAATCCTACAGTAAACAATTATAAAGAGTGAACATGAAATATGTCAATAAAAAGTGACAATGTGTCACATTGCATTTCTATGAAATATTGACTGATTTAATTAGGTAAGTTATTATGAATTTAAATTTAAAATGACAGTGTGTCATTTATTGTAAAAGGGAGAATTCACAATGCCAAAACCAACCTTTTTCAATTTATCAATGGAAAAACAAGAATTATTAATAAATGCCGCTAAGAAAGAATTTTCGAGAGTTCCTTTATATGACGCATCTATTTCAAATATTATTAAGGATGCGGGAATACCAAGGGGAAGTTTTTATCAATATTTTGAGGATAAAGAAGATATATTCTTCTTTTTAATAGATGAGGATTCCAAACAGGTTTATCAGAATTTTATTTCAATCATAAAAATTAACAATGGTGATTTGTTTACATCATTTGTGGATTTGTTTAAATCGATTTTGATTAACTTTGCGGAACCAAAAAATCGGCAATACATTAAAAATGCTTTTTTAAATATGAATTACAAAATAGAAAAAACCTTTACGAAGAACTTTTATGAAGAAAATGTAAAAAGCAAATTTTTCGAACTAAATGACCTTATAAAATCCAAAAGCTTGAACATAGCCAATGAGGAAGAAATGTTTCATATTTTAAAAATCATGATGGTAGTGATGATTCAAAATCTTGTTGATGTTTTCGCAAGAGAATTACCTGCGCATGAGGCTATTGCTGCATTTTCCTTGGAGATCGATCTACTAAAAAAAGGCTTTTATAGTAGGACTTAAAAATTTTAGAGAAGAGTTAGCTTTTCAATGCTAATCTATCGGGATAGGATATCAAAAGGGTATCCTATTTTATTTTAAACCTTAAAAAAGATAACCAAACATGGAGGTATTTACTATTCTTGGTTAACAATTTAATGACTATTAAAATAGTAAATATTTTAATATATCAAATAATAGTGTTAAACTATAATTAGGTAAGAATTCATCCAGAAAAGGTGTGTGACTAGTCGCGCCATGGCATCATATGTAGTCTAAGTGGAGCGCTTACATCCTTTCTGCAAATCTTAGGGGAATAAGGGATGGGGAAAATGAGTGACAAACAAGCTAATACAGATGTTATCTTAATCGGTGCTGGAATCATGAGTGCAACTCTAGGGTCACTTCTGAAAGAATTAGTACCGGACTGGAAAATTACAGTGTTTGAAAAGCTCGAAAACGCAGGAGAAGAAAGTTCTAACGAATGGAATAACGCTGGAACTGGACATTCGGCACTGTGTGAGCTTAACTATACGGTTGAAAAACCGGACGGGTCTATAGATATTAGTAAAGCAATTAGTATTAATGAACAGTTCCAGGTTTCAAGACAATTTTGGTCATATCTAGTAAACAGCAATTTAATCCGGAATCCACAGGATTTTATCAGGCCATTGCCACACATGAGTTTAGTACAAGGGGAAAAAAACGTCACTTTTTTAAAAAAACGTTTTAAAGCGCTTTCGGACAACCCTCTTTTTCAAGGGATGGAGTTTTCCGATGATCCGAAAAAACTAATGGAATGGATTCCTCTTATTATAAATGGTCGCACATCGAAGGAACCTATAGCTGCAACAAAAATTGATTCTGGAACGGATGTCAATTTCGGTGCTTTAACACGCATGTTGTTTAACCATTTAAAGAAACAAAACGTTGATGTCAAATACAATCATCAAGTTGATGATATTAAACGTACGAGCGATGGTTCATGGGAACTAAAAGTACGTAACGCTAGCGGTAATATTGAACGGCATTGTGCAAAATTCGTCTTTATCGGCGGCGGTGGTGGTAGTCTACCTTTACTGCAAAATACAGGGATTCCTGAAAGTAAACATATTGGGGGATTCCCAGTAAGCGGGCTATTCCTAGTATGTAACAATCCGGACATTGTAAAGCAGCATCATGCAAAGGTATATGGAAAAGCAGCAGTTGGTGCTCCTCCAATGTCTGTGCCACATCTTGATACACGATTTATTGAAAATAAAAAATCGTTGCTTTTTGGACCGTTTGCCGGCTTTACACCAAAGTTTTTAAAAACCGGTTCAATGTTTGATTTGGTAGGTTCCGTAAAACTAGATAATGTTGTAACGATGTTGGCAGCAGGTGCAAAAAACATTCCATTGACAAAATATCTGATCCAGCAAGTAATGTTATCAAAAGAAAAACGTATGGAAGAGTTACGGGAGTTTATCCCAAACGCCAAGAGCGATGACTGGGATATCGTAGTAGCAGGTCAACGTGTACAGGTGATAAAAGATACTGAAGCTGGCGGCAAAGGAACACTTCAATTTGGTACAGAAGTAGTTAGTGCAGCTGATGGGACAATAGCTGCATTGCTTGGTGCCTCTCCGGGTGCTTCCACCGCAGTTTCTGTCATGCTAGAGGTACTAAAAAAATGTTTCCCGCAACAGACAAAAGCATGGGAGCCGAAAATAAAAGAAATGATTCCATCATACGGCGTTTCACTATTGAAAAATCCAGAGCTTTTCAGTCAAATTCATACTTCAACCGAAAGGGCGCTTGGTTTAAGTCAAAACTTGAAGAAAGCGGGCCAAAGAAGTGTATCATAAATGGTGTTTGAAGCTGTTAAGCAAGTTGTAGAATGGGTAAAGAAGACTAATTAATAATAAATTTGTGCCAATCGATGAACTCGATTGGCTTTTTAAGTTCCTTTCTTGAATAAATTGAAAAGGGTCTATCCTAAAAGATTGTTGCTATCGAAATCAATTTCCTCGTCCCTTTCTAATGTATTTAACAAAGAAAGTCATAATGAATGTTATAACTTTTAACTGTATAAATGTATTTTTGTTGTAAATGCAACAAAAATAATATACTATTTTCTTGAAGCATTGATTTATAAAAATAATTTAGTGGGGTTAACTAATATGAAGGAAATTCTTCGTGAAATCGGTATGATAGCAAGGGCATTGGATTCTATAAGTAATATAGAATTTAAAGAATATGACCTTACAAAAGGGCAGTATTTGTACCTTGTGCGAATTTGTGAAAACCCAGGAATCATTCAAGAAAAGTTAGCCGAGATGATAAAAGTGGATCGAACAACAGCAGCTCGTGCTATAAAAAAACTTGAAATGAACACCTTTATTGAAAAGAAAGATGATGAGCATAACC
>JAUZPL010000005.1 GCA_030705955.1 Bacillota bacterium
CGCCCGCGGAAAGCGAAGCGCCTGGAGCGCAAATCAACAGACCAGTTTAAAAGCTTTATATAAATATTATAACGAATTAACGCGGTGAATTGTTGAAGGTAATTTATAAAATAAAAGACTGCCGAAACTTTTTCGACAGCCTGAGGCTTAGTATAGAACTAAGCCTTTTTGTGAGTAATTTACCAGGTTTTAAATCCTTTGGATCCTGGTGGAGCATTCTTTATAATATCGATAAAAGGAATGGTATATGCGAATAAAATAAGAACAATACAAATACCAATCCATAATTTCCAATTTTCGAAAATGAGGGGAGCTACTTCCTCCGGATTTTCTGTTTCCCCAACTGGGAATTCTTCATCTCCTTTAGGAGCAAAGAAGGCAAGATTAATAAAAATAATAAGGACTAAAATGATTCCTATAAACAAAATAGAACCGCCTACAGCTTGTGCAATTTGGTAAGGAATCCATTCTGCAGCTTGTGCAGATCCGCCATAAGTTGAAAAGGCGGAACGCCTTGGTGCGCCTAGTAGACCTTCAAAATGCATGGAACCTGACATAAACACCATACCAACAAACCAAATCCACGCTTGGATTATCGCTAATTTATTCATAGATTTCGTTAGTTTTCTGCCTGTTAAATGCGGGACTAGCCAATAGGAAATTCCGAAAAACGTGAGCACAACTGATGTTGCTGCTGTTAAGTGAAAGTGGCCAGTTACCCAAATAGTATTATGAACAACCTGATCCATTTGGTTAGAAGCGTTAATGATACCTCCGGCTCCCCCTGGAATAAAGGAAGCCATCCCGATAAAGGGAACAGTGAATCGAGCATCATTCCATGGAAGAACTCTAAACCATCCCATTACACCAGTAGCGCCCTTCATGCGCCCATTTCTTTCAAATGTGGCAAATAGGGCAAAGGCAGTCATTAATGAAGGTATGACAACCATAAAGGTTAAGATTACTTGGATAAATTTCCATGCAGGATCAATACCTGGTTCTGTTAATTGATGGTGAAATCCAACCGGAATAGAAAACAATAATAATAGAATAAAAGCTAAGCGGGCTAATGTATCAGAGAAAATTTTTCCTCCAATAATTTTTGGTATAATGGTATACCAGCACATATAGGCAGGCAAAAGCCAAAAATACACAAGCGGATGCCCAAAATACCAGAATAAAGTGCGGCTAAGCAATACATTAACACGATCTACCCAACCTAATGACCATGGAAGTAATTGAAATAGAACAGTACTTGCAACCCCTAATGTGGCTACAATCCACAAAGTGGTATTTACAACAGCCATAAAGCTTAGTAGTGGACCAGGTTTTCCAGGATTTTTTTTGTGCCATTTTGCATAAGTCATTATTTGTGCAATTCCATCTATCCAACTACCAACTACAACAAATGTTAAGCCTAAATAGAAAATCCAATGAGCCTGTAATGGAGCATAAAATGTATAAAGAACAGAAGCTTTATTAAGTAAAACCATTGTTGACGCCATCCCAGTACCAATGGTCATTGCCCAAAAACCAATCCAGCCAGTACGTCGGGCTGCATTTGAATAGGTTCCGGCGGTTTTTGAAACAGCTGCATGCTGAAAGCCCATAATAAAGAATGTCGTTAAAATTAACCCCATCATAATTCCATGTACAGTTAAAATTTCATAATAGTTAATTCCACCTGGCAGATTAACTTTCCCGGAACGGACAAGTGTTTGCAAAAGTCCCATTAACCCACCGAGGGCAAGGGCAAAAAAAGCAAAATAAAAGTGAGCCATTGAAAGTTTAGCATCACGAGAATCTACTTTTGATAAAGTTGATGATGTTTTCTTCATTATTTAACCACCTCAATCTTTGAAAACATTAAATGGTGACCTGTCCCACAGTATTCATTGCAAACAATTAAAAATTCCCCTTGTTTTTTAAATGTTGCAGTATATTCACTGACATATCCTGGCTCGAGCATCATATTTATATCAGTACCAGCAACTTCAAAACCATGCACTACATCCTTGGTAGTAGCAATGATTCTAACTTTCGAACCAATCGGGATTTTTACATTCATTGGATTAAAGGTAAAGGTGGATGCAACAATGACTAAATCATAATCCCATTCTTGTCCCTCAACTTTATGTAAACCAGGTTTATTAAATGGTGCGGTTTGATCTACTTTCTCCGGATTGATTGTGGTAAGACAGCTTGGTGGCTTATTACCAAGATAAAATGCGCTTACGCCAATGACAGCTAAAAAAACGATGAGTGCTGTAATTCCACAAATTAGCCAAATCTTTTCATATTTGTGCATGTGCATAGCCTTTTTCTCCTCTCTGTTTTTTATAGGCGATTTAAGAATAATAAATAAACACTTATCCAGGAAGCAACAATAAAAAGCCCTACAAAAAAAACAGATAGTAAAGTCCCCTGTAATGATGTTTTGTCCTCTTCTTCAGTGGTTTCGATTGCTTCTTGTTCTTTATCTGACATCCCAAAAACCCCCTTTTGATAATTGGAATTAAACTAAAATAATAACTTCTCTTACATGATACTAAATTTTTAAAGTGGTAAACTGTGGATATCTTTAATTCACAAAATGTTCATTCGTTGCTTCATCACTATGATAATAGTGAAAAATTGATATAACAGTAATGGTTGTAACAATAGCTAAAAAGAATTTGTGAAAAAAATGTGAAAGATCACAGATAGACTGTGATGAGGATAACAGATTAGGAGGTTGCGATAATATAGTAAAATCCAATCACATTTTAAAACTATAAAAATATAATGATATATCATTTAATTTTCTAGGAAGAGAGTGTGTTTTTGGTGGAAAGATATTATTGTGAAGTATGTCGCCTTCTTTATCATAAAGAGGAGGTTTGCAGGATTTGCGGGTCATTAGCAACTAATAAAATTTTAATTGAGATTCAAAAACAAACTAAAAAAAAATAAAAAAAAGAAACATCGTCAAAAGGCGTAGTTTCTTTAATAATCCATCATTAAAATTATAAATAATGAGCCAATGTCAGCAAGATGAAAAGGGAGCTTAAAGGCTCTTTCATAAATGTTTGAAAATGTTTCCTTTACAAGGACAGTCGGTGGAGTGATGTCCATTTCCAAACCGTGTGTAGAAATAGAAGTAGATAATGTTCCTGCTAACATATTTCCAAGCTCGCCAGCAAACGATTGTAACATTTCTCCCTCCAATTTCATTCCAAACATGCATTCACCAATTTTCTGAAAAATATCTTCATTCCCATCAATGATAATGTTTCCATTAATATTTCCAGTCATTCCAATTAAAACTCCAAAGGAGTGATGAGAAATAGGCTCTATGAAGGTAGAAGGCTGATCTGTAATAATATCAAATGGTAGAATGCTTTTTACGGAATCCATCATCCCATATAAAACGTCATTAACACTTTTTGTTAGCGTCATCTTAAATTGCCCCTTACCTTTCAATTGTGTCTATTTTATCATATTTCGACCTTGTTTGACAAAATTCTCTAAATTTTTTATGCAAACTGGAAAACTTTATTTAATGAATAAAATGAAAAAAAATTGTATAATAAACTCGCACAGCAACAACTTCAAAACGTACTGGCTTCCCTTATATGAGGGAAGTTTTTTTTAGCTAATAGGAAAGTTTAACTTTATTAAAGCGCTAAAGCGTGTTAACTTCCGTTATTGAAATCAACTCTTAAATCGCATTAGAAAAACTAAGGCATTCGCCACCTAAGGACTTGGCGAACGCCAAGTTTTTCTAATTTCTCCGTATGATTTCATTTGTATAATCTTCTGCTGGTTGGAAAAAATATCCTCAATAATACTAAAGGAGATAGTAAAATGCCAAGCATTATATCGATTGCTGAAGCTATTCCACCATTTGAACTTAAGCAAGAAAATGCGGTAGAATTTGCAAGGGAGTTATTTTCCAAATCCTTCAAGGATATTGAAAGGCTATTAAAAGCATTTCAAAATGGTCAAATAGAAAAAAGATATTTTGCCAAACCAATTGAATGGTTTAAAGAAGACCACTCTTTTGAAGATAAGAATGATACATATATTGAATCTGCTGTTTCACTTGGTATACAAGCAATTGAAGAATGTTTGGGAAAAAATCAATTTTTAGATGAATTTGTCCCATATCAGGAAATAGAAGCGATTTTTTTAATATCTACAACAGGTTTGGCTACTCCAAGTATTGAGGCAAGAATTATGAATCGGATTCCTTTTTCTTCCCATACTAAGCGAATACCGATATGGGGGCTTGGCTGTGCAGGCGGTGCATCTGGACTGTCCAGGGCATTTGAATATTGCCTGGCTTTTCCAAAGGCCAAAGTCCTCGTTCTGTCAGTGGAGCTATGCAGTTTAACCTTTCAGCGAAATGATAAATCAAAAAGTAATCTAATTGGAACTTCACTATTTGCCGATGGTGTTGCATGTGCACTCATTTGTGGCGATCAAGTTGATACAAAGAAATTTAAAAAACAGACATCACCATCTATAGTAGCTACACAATCTAGCCTTATGCCAGATTCATTGGATGTGATGGGATGGGACATCAAAAATAATGGGTTGTTTGTTGTCTTTTCACGTGATATTCCCCATATAGTGGAGAAATGGTTAAAACCAATCGTCGATGAGTTTTTGACAGATTATCACCTTAAGATAGAGGAAATCCAATATTTTATTGCACATCCCGGCGGAAAAAAAGTATTGGATGCCTATGTAAAATCATTAGGGATCCCACAGGAAATGAATGACATATCCTTTGATGTGTTAAAAAAGCGTGGAAATATGTCTTCAGCAACGATTCTTTATGTTCTAAAATCCCATATGGAGTTAAATATTCAAAAAGGAGCCTACGGGCTTGCAACAGCTCTAGGTCCAGGATTTAGCTCGGAATTGCTTTTATTGAGGTGGGACTAAATGAAGGATTGGACGTTTTTTTTAGTTTTTATTTCATGTATAACTTTTCAGCGAATGATTGAACTAATAATAGCGAGTCATAATGAAAAATGGATGAAGAATCAAGGAGCTATTGAATTTGGAAAGCAGCATTACCATTATATAGTTAGCATGCATCTCTTGTTTTTTATATCTTTTATAGGAGAAAAAGTAATATTTAATCACGGGTTAACAGCGTGGTGGCCTATTTTTTTGATTATTTTTCTAATGACTCAAATGATGAGAATTTGGGCTCTTCATTCTTTAGGAAGGTATTGGAATACGAAAATTATCGTTTTACCAAATACTAATGTTGTAAGAAATGGCCCTTATCGCTTTATCAAACATCCAAACTATTTGATTGTTTCAATGGAGATCATTTTGATTCCTTTATTTTTTAAGGCGTACATCACTGCCACTTTGTTTACTCTTTTAAATATTTGGATTCTCTCTATTCGGATACCTGAAGAGGAAAATGCTTTAAAAAACTTTACGGAATATGAAGGTACTTTTCAAAACTGTAATCGTTTTCTGCCCAAGTTGTTAAATAAATATGACAGTTAGCCTAGTTCTATTGAAGATGATTATCACCTATGCTAAAATTTATTCAACGATGAAAACCATTATCATTTAAAAGTACGGGTAGGAAGGTGTAAAAGATGACTTTTGCTTTTGTAGGTGGAACGGTTGTTATTTATGCATTTGTCATGAAACACGTCTTAAAAAATGTTAGTCATTCATAACAGATGTTAAAAAACCAGGGAGCTATCCTTGGTTTTTTTCTTTTCATTTATTCAAAAGAAACATGCTTAGGCTTTCTTATAGGAATAATTAGAATAATCGTATAAAATAAAAACATATTACATGCTTTAATAAGGGGAAAAGGATTCATGGCTCAAATAGCTAATCATCAAGAGACGATTCAACCATTAAGGGGAAGACTTGCCGCAATATATGAATACCTCATTAACCAGGATGATGTGGAAAATGCAGAGAAAACAAAGCAATTAGCTCAAAAGCTTGAAAATAGCGAATTTATGATTGCCTTTTGTGGTCATTTTTCCGCGGGCAAATCTACTATGATTAATAATTTAATTGGAGAGAATTTATTGCCCTCAAGCCCCATACCAACAAGTGCTAATTTAGTAAAAGTCAGGTCTGGGGAAGAATATGCAAAGGTATTTTTTAAAAATGAAAAACCAAGGGTTTATTTAGCACCTTATGATTATGAGTTAGTTAAAAAATACTGTAAAGATGGAGACCAAATTAACGAAATTGAAATTAGTCATTTGGAATCAAAATTACCTCCTAATACTATGATTATGGATACACCAGGTATTGATTCCGCCGATGATGCCCACCGAATTGCTACAGAATCTGCACTTCACCTTGCAGACTTAGTTTTTTATGTGATGGATTATAACCACGTTCAGTCAGAGTTAAATTTTTTATTTACAAAACAGCTAGCTGAAGCAGGTAAAAAAGTATTTCTCGTGATTAATCAGATTGATAAGCATAATGAGGATGAAATTACCTTTCACCAATTTCAAAAAAGTGTAACGGATTCATTTACCTCTTGGGGTGTTGTACCATCTGCCATTTTTTATACATCCATGAAAAAAGAGTATTCAGGGTTTAATCAATTTTTCGACTTGCAAGAGTTTATCTGGAAACACTTAGAGAAAAAAGATGATATTTTCACCTATTCCATTTATCAATCATTAAAAAAGATTTCCGATGATCACCTTCAGTATGTAAGAAAAAGAAATGAAATGAATGTTTTACCTTTTAGACAAATTCTAAATGATCTGTCAGTAAATGAACAAATGAGTTATATAGAAACCTATGAACGTAAAAAAGATGAAATTCAACATAATGAAGTGCTTATTAAAAAAGCTGATAGGGATTTTGACAATGAAACGAATCAAATAATGAAAAATGCTTATTTAATGCCTTTTCAGACTAGATCCTTAGCGGAAGCATATATTGAGGCTAGACAGCCTGGTTTTAAGGTAGGATTTATGTTTGGGGGGAAAAAGACCGAAATTGAAAGAAAAGAAAGGCTTCACCGCTTTTTTGAGGATTTGATTGACAAAATTAAATCACAGCTGGAATGGCATTTACGGGAGTACTTTCTTCAATTATTAAAAGAATATAAGCTAAATGATCCACAGTTAATAGGTGTTGTCCAATTCTTTACCATTCCATTTTCGGTTGAAATAGTTGTTGAAACCGTCAAAACGGGTGCAAGATTATCAGGTGATTATGTTTTAAACTATACAGATGACATTGCCAATGAGATTAAAAGAACAACTAGGAAACATTCATATGAATTTAAGGAGTTCTTTTTAAATTCTTTAAAGGAAAAAATATCTCAAGGAAATGAACGTATTTTACAGGAAATAAATAACACCCAAAAGTACGTCAATGCAATCAATGAATTAAATAGAAATGAAACAGAAATAGAACAGGAAAAAAAGGCTCTTGAAACTTTATTAAATGAAGATATCTCAATAAGTAAGGATGCATTTCATCAACTTTTTCAAAATGATGAAGAATTTGAAGTCATTCAAGGTGGAGTATTCGCCAAGGAAAGCCTTATTAAAAATGAAGTAGACCCTTCAATTCAGCAATTGGTTTCCATTAAATCTGGTGCTGAAATGAACAGTGATCGTTTAAAAGAAACAGCAAAACGTCTGAAAGAAGCATCAAAACTTGTTCATGCCCTTCCAGGCTTTAAAAAGCTGGCACAAGAACTGGATGAAAAAGCAACACGTTTAGAAAATAAGGGGTTTACCGTAGCATTATTTGGCGCTTTCAGTGCAGGGAAATCTTCATTTGCTAACGCGCTAATTGGTGAAAAGATTTTACCAGTGTCGCCCAATCCTACTACAGCTGCAATTAACAAAATCAAGCCAGTTGATCAAAGCCACCCGCATGGAATGGTTCTTGTAAAATGTAAGGAAGCCTATGATTTGCTTGAGGGAATCAATCGATCCTTAAAACCATTTGATTTATCAGCAATTGATTTTGAGGATGCTTTAAATAAAATCGAGTTCATTAAACTTCAAGAAGGTGTGATGGAGAAGACACATTACTCCTTTCTTCAAGCATTTAAAAATGGATTTAAAAATGCTCAAAATGATTTAGGGAAAATAGTAACTACCACTATCAATCAATTTAAAGATTATGTTGCAAATGAAGAAAAGTCTTGCTTTGTTGAATGGATCGAGCTTTATTATGATTGTGAACTTACAAGAAAAGGAATTACACTTGTCGATACTCCAGGAGCCGATTCCATTAATGCTCGTCATACAGGAGTAGCATTTGATTATATTAAGAATTCGGATGCCATTCTGTTCGTCACATATTATAATCATGCATTTTCAAAGGCTGATCGTGAGTTTATTATCCAGCTTGGAAGGGTAAAGGACTCCTTTGATTTAGATAAAATGTTTTTTATTATCAATGCCGTCGACCTAGCCGAAAATGAAGAAGAAAAAGGAATCGTGGCTGAGTATGTTCGGGATCAACTTACTAAGTATGGAGTAAGAAATCCCAATCTATTTCCTTTATCTAGCATGCTTGCTTTACAGGAAAAGGTAAATGGAGAACGAAACCATTCAGGAATGAATTCATTTGAGGAATCCTTTTATCCATTTATAACAAATGATTTAACAGAAATAGTGAATGCTTCAGCAGAGACAGAATTAACAAGAATGAAAGAATTAATGAAGAAGCTAATTCAAAGCACGAATGAAGACCAAAGCCTTAAAGATGAAAAACGAAAAAATCTTTATAACCAAAAAAATAAAATTGAAGAAATGCTTAGAAGACAAAGCTCCAATAGCTTAAAAGATAGAATATTCCAGGAAGCAGAAGAATTGGTTTACTATATTAAACAACGGGTTTTTCTACGTTTTGGTGATTTCTTCAAGGAAGCATTTAATCCATCCTTACTTAAGGATGATGGACAAAATATGAAAAAAACATTGCAAATGGCACTTGATGAATTGCTTGAAGCCTTCGGATATGATTTTGCCCAAGAAATGAGAGCAACCACCATTCGTTTAGACCGTTTTTCAAAAAAAGTAATAAGTGAGTACCAGTCATCATTAGTTGCGAGTATTCAGGATATTAATCAAGACCTTTCTTTTTCAATAGTTGAATTTAAACATCAAAAGGAAATGTACTTTGATTCTGCCTTTAAGAATATGGATAAACGTTTGTTCCAAAAAGCTATGTCAACCTTTAAAAATCCAAAATCATTTTTTGAGAAAAATGAGAAGAAATTAATGAGTGAAGAGCTATTTCAAGTTTTACATCAAGCTGCTGAAGAATATTTACAAGGGGAACTAGAGCGTGTAAAAAAACATTATGAGATTGTATACCAACATGAGGTATCCGACCTATTAAATCAAATGATGGGCCAATTGGAAGACCAAATTTTAAGTCTTTCTTCTGCTTTAAATGGTGAAGTTTCTATTGAGCAACTCGAAGACATACTGGAAAAGCTAAAATAAAAAGGAGGACGGTGAATGAGAGATTGGTTGTTGAAATTAGAAACGGAATATGATGTAGATATTTTGTTTGCCTGTGAAGCAGGGAGCAGAGCATGGGGGAATGAAACCAGTCAATCAGATTATGATATCCGTTTTATCTTCCGCTATAAAGATGCAAAAAAATATCTTTCATTAAGAAAATGGCCGGAAACTCTTGATTTTCAAATACCATTTGATAGTACCGGATTTGATATATATAAAACATTTCATCTTATGTTAAAATCAAATCCAACTATTTTTGAGATTGCATTTTCACCTACAATCTACATTGAAAAAGTGGATTTTTCAACAAGTTTACAAGAACTTATTCAAAATGGCTACTCCTTATATTCATTAATCAAGCATTATGGTTCCTTAAAAAAACGTAATTTAATGGAACTATCCAAAGGGGATTTTGATTTTAAAAAGCAAAAGAAGCTCATCCAAGCACTTCGAGCCGATTTAATTTGTGAAGGGATGATAGAAGTAAACAAGGTTCAATCTCCTTTTTTATATTTAGAGAATGCCAAAAGGGTTAGTCCTGCAAAATATCAAGCATATCAAAATATAACGAATGCCAAAAGGAACAACATTCTAATTTCAACCACTGAGTACAATGATTTAATTAACCTTCTAGAGATATCAAAAGGTGAAAGCCTTGCAGAAAAGCAGGAAAGAAATGACCAATTACAAATTAAACTTGATAAATGGCTCTGGGAGATAGTAGGTTTACAATAAAGGGGGTTCGCAAAATGGAATTTGTAAAAGAACAGGAATGGCTTTTGGAAAATTTGCAGAACACGGAAATTCGTATTGTCGATTGCCGATTTTCATTGGCTAACCCAAATATGGGGAAGGAAAGCTATTTGAATGGCCATATTCCAGGAGCCGTTTTTTTTGATCTTGAGAAAGATCTTTCAAAACCAGTCGAGAAACATGGTGGACGGCATCCGCTTCCGGATTTACAAGTATTTATTCAAAAATTGGAAGATGCAGGAATAAATGAAAAGGTTAAAGTTATAGTCTATGATGGCGGTGAAGGATCCTTTGCCTCTAGGTTTTGGTGGATGCTAAAATATCTTGGACATGAGAACGTTTTTGTTCTTAACGGTGGATTTTCAGACTGGAATAAAAAGAGTTATCCCACCTCACTTGAAATTCCTAGTTATGAAAAGAATATTTTTGATGTAAATGTTCAGCATGAAATAGTAGCTTCAATCGATGAAGTTAAAAAAGTGGTTCAAAATACACCCGACAAGGAGATATTAATTGACTCAAGGGAAGAACGCCGTTATTTAGGACTTGAAGAGCCTATTGATAAAAAAGCTGGACATATTCCAGGTGCCATCAATAAACCTTGGATTCAAGGGCTGAATCAAGGCCACTTTAAATCAGAGGCAGAACAAATGAAACGGTTTTCGGATATTGACCCAGAAAAAACAGTGATTGTATATTGTGGTTCCGGAGTGACAGCAGCTCCTAATTACTTAGCCTTAAAAGAAGCCGGATATAAGCATGTAAAGCTTTATGTTGGAAGCTTCAGTGATTGGATTTCTTATGAAGAAAATGAAATTGGCTAATTTTATACGTCCTCTTAATGCAATTTCTTATGATATAATTGGAAAAGCGTTTCTAGAAAAAGGAGGACAAAAAGATGCAAGAACAAAAACCTTCTTTCTTGCTTGTTGATGGTATGGCTCTATTATTCCGTGCTTTTTATGCAACGGCTGTAACTGGACAGTTCATGATTAATTCAAAAGGGATTCCAACTAATGGCATTCACGGATTTATGAAGCACTTAATGACTGCTGTATCAACATTTAAACCGTCCCATTTGGCTGTGTGCTGGGATATGGGAAGTAAAACATTTCGATCTGAACTCTTTGAAGGTTATAAAGCAAATCGGTCTGAACCACCAGTTGAACTTATCCCACAGTTTGATCTAGTTAAAGAGGTAGTAGCTTCTTTTGACATTCCAAATATTGGGTTAGTAGGCTTTGAAGCAGATGACTGTATCGGTACCATTGCCAATCAATTAAAATCTAAGGTAAAAGTTTCAATATTAACTGGTGATCAAGATATTTTACAGCTTTTGGATGAAGATGTTTCAGTTATCTTGCTAAAAAAGGGTTTCGGAAATTATCAAGTCCATACGCCAGAGACCTTTTTTGAGGAAAAAGGAATAAATCCACGACAAATGATTGATTTAAAAGCACTAATGGGTGATGCAAGTGATAATTATCCTGGTGTAAAGGGAATCGGAGAAAAAACGGCCCTTAAACTTTTACAAGAATATCATTATGTAGAGGAAATTATGAGCAATATAGATAAACTGTCAAAGTCTAATAAATCAAAAATTGAACAAAACTTAGACATGCTGAAATTATCTAGAATTCTTGCTGAAATTAAATGTGATGTTCCGGTAACTTGTTCTCTTGAACATGCAAGACTTCAATTTGATAGGGAAAAAGTAACAGAAAAAATGGTGGAACTAGAATTGCGCGGCTTGCATCGTTTATTTCCAGATTATGAGGGTATTGTTTCTTAACTAAAAAGTGGCTATCCAACTTGGAGGCCACTTTTTTGTGTTACTTCTTATTACTTTTCTTCGCAGCATTTTCTAATTTGCTTTTTGGATCATCGGAAAATTCTGCATCCTGTCCATATCCTTGTGGATTAACACCGGGAGCTTTTACACCACGGTTTGTATGACTTTTTTTGCTCAATGACACTCACCTCCCGTTTTTTAGTATTGCCATAGGGAATAATAAAACACATCTTTCTTCACAATAGTAAAGAGGTGAAAAGCGGATGAATAAAGGAGTTTATATTGCATTAATGAGCATTGGCTTAGCACAAGGGCTGAAGATCCCAATCCATTATTATAAAAAAAGGGAATGGCATCCTGAGGTTTTTTTTGAAACAGGAGGAATGCCAAGCTCCCATTCGGCAGGGGTAGCGTCCCTTACCACCTATATTGCGCTTAAACAAGGTTTACCAGCTTTTGATTTTGCACTTTCCCTTGTTTACGGGTTAATTGTTATGTATGATGCCCAAGGAATTCGCCGCCAGACAGGTGAGCTTACTTTAAAAGTAAATTCTCTTGATGAATTAGTTAGAAAAATTGATAAGGATGAAGCAGTAGAGTATAAATCGAAAACTCCAAAAAAGCTAAAAGAAGTTCTGGGTCATCGGCCGAGTGAAGTAGTAGGGGGAGCAATATTAGGAGTAGCAACAGGGATCATTGGTCATTTAGTTACAAAAAAAGATAGAAAGAAGTCGATATTTAAGATAAAATTTTAACAGGACTTGTTTTAATTTTTGGGGGAGGAATGGGATTTACGTGCAAACATTGGAGGAATATTTGCAATCTTTAAAAGGTAAGGGGTTTCAATTACAAGAAGATGCTATTGGTTTTATTTACTTTGGAAAGCATTATACAAATGCATCGGACGAAATAACAAATGCCGCGATTGAATTGACATTAAAGGCTCAGAAAAGCTTTGATGGCAGTTTTTATATTTCACTTTTAGAAGCATTAGTATTAAATAAAATAGAAAATAGAAAAGATGCGATTCAGTTTGCAAAGGAAAAGGAAATCCTAGCAATTTAAGATAAAGAAAACTAGGCTAGCACTAAGCCTTTGCGCAGGCGATTGCCTAGTTGCACTTATTCGTTCAGAATTTATGGTTATAAATTCTGATTAGCTAAGAAAAAACTCCCTTCAATTTAAAGGGAGTTATTTTTTATTTCACCTTTTTCAAATAATGATAATTTTTCTGTAGGCAGCTCGGCAAAAATCATTCCTAAAAAAATAAGCAAGCAGCCAAATAAAGCACTATACGTCAGACGATCATGAGCCCAAAAATAACCGGTTATGGCAGCAAATACAGGCTCCATGGCAAATATTAATGCCACTCTAGTTGTCGTTGTATATTTTTGGAAATTAGTTTGTACTAAAAATGCCAATGCTGTTGCAAAAATTGAAGTGACCAAAATAGCCATGAATACATCTTTTGAAAAAAGAATGGATGGATTTATCATTGTTTTCCAGTCCTCAAATAGGAAGGAAGAAATGATAGAGAGGATGGAAACTGTAGATATTTGGATAATAGTTAATAATAGTGTCGGATATTTATCGCTATATTTTCCTGTAACAATGATTTGCATTGCAAAAGCGATCGCACAAATAAAGACAAAGGCATCTCCAATATTTAAAGCTGTGAGGTCAGTAGTTGTTAGTAAAAATAATCCAATTGTGGCAATTAGCACCCCTAAAATAGCATTTTTACTTAATGTTTGTTTAAATAAGATCATGGAAAACAAAGGGACCAGTACAACGCTTAACCCAGTGATAAATCCAGCTTTTGAAGAGGTTGTATATAAAAGTCCAATTGTTTGTGTTGCATATCCAAGAAAAAGCCAAAACCCGAGAATAACACCTGATTGAATCAATTTTTTATCTACTTTTTTTAACTGCTTTCTTTCAAAAAAAACAAGCCATAATATAAGTAAGATAGCAGCAGAAAAGAATCGTATTCCATTAAAAGAAAATGGTTGAAGAGAGCCAATCGCATTTTGTACCAAAACAAAGGTGGTTCCCCAAACAAGTGTAACAAGTAATAAACTTATATCAGCGAATTTTTTCATGTTAGTTTTTTTCCTCCGGATGGTTTTCTCGAATGGCAAGACGAGCAAGCTCATCCGCACTTTTGTTTTCACCGCTAGGAATCCACTTCATGAAAAATAAATCTACCTGTTTTGTAAGTGTTAATGCTTTTTCAAGCAATGGAGCAAACTGTTTATTTTTTGCGAATTCCTTTTCAACTGCTCGATTAACTAACTCGGAATCAGTTCGAAAGGAAACAACTCGATATCCTTTTTCTAAGCATATTTCAAGTGCTTTAATCAAGGCATGAAATTCGGCATCATGATTTGACATAATTCCAAGCGGAATTGAATATTTTTCACAAGAGCCGTGGCCTTTAATAAAAATGCCCGCACCACTTGGTCCAGGGTTACCTGCGCTAGCCCCATCTATGTAGACTTCAATCAATCGTGTCTCCTCCAAAATAAGTTGTTAATAAAATTTTATCACATTTTAATACATTAATGCAGAAAAATACATTTTCATTTTTTTGTGTCCTATCTAAGGGTATGATAAAGGATATAAAGACTGTTTTTTAGAGGAAAATTTGTAAGGGAAGGCGAAAAATTATGAAATATAAACTGGAATGGGAATATAAAATAAATGGAACTGATAAGGTTTTATTTACTTCAGAGTTTATTTCAGGGGATTTGGCCAGCCAATTAGGAGAAGAGCTAGATAAATCCGGAAAAACAAGTTGTCTCACTTTTTATGATGAAATGGGTACTTCTTGGACATTTAAGGAAATGAAGAAGCTTTTAACAGAGGTTGAAGAAGATCCACATGAAATTACCCTCTACTTTGACGGAGGATTTCATAAGGAAACAAATCAAGCAGGTCTTGGTGCAGTTATTTTCTTTAAACAAGGGAAAAAAAAGTATCGAATTCGTGCAAATGAGTTATTCAGTGAAATGGATACAAATAATGAGGCTGAATATGCCGCTTTATTCTATGCCTTAAATATCTTAGAGGAAATTGGCGTTCATCATTTGCCATGTGAAATTAAGGGTGATTCACAGGTTGTGCTTAAACAATTAGACGGAGAATGGCCTTGCTATGAGGAGGCACTTAATAAATGGCTGGATAGGATTGAAGCAAAAATTGAAAAACTGGGAATGAAGCCTAAATACACCCCCATTTCTAGAAATGATAATAAAGAGGCGGATAAATTGGCTAGCCAAGCATTAGAGGGGAAAGAAATATTTAGTAAAACACAATTACTTTAAGAATTGAGGTACAAATAATTGAAGAATATCAAAAGGAAGGAACTTATTGAGGATGTTGAATCTTTAATTGCCGAATATTGTAATGGCTGCTTTGTGCATCAAGCTCATAAAGAAGAGTATGGCCGAAGGTTTGCACACCGATTCTGTATAACTCAATGTACGGTTGGAGAAATGCTGAAAAAATATGGAGAAAAATTAAGCGGGAATAAAAAAGGCTGACACTGTGTCAGCCTTTGAAATTTATAATTTGAGTCGATTATAGTTTTACTACGTTAGCAGCTTGTGGTCCACGGTTTCCTTCAACGATTTCAAAAGAAACTTCTTGACCTTCTTCTAAAGATTTAAAGCCATCGCCTTGGATTGAGCTGAAATGAACGAATACATCGTCCCCGCCTTCAACTTCGATGAAACCGAAACCTTTTTCGTTGTTAAACCATTTAACTTTACCGTTTTGCATACTACTTCTTCCTCCTAAGCCTTTCGAGACACCTTCCGTGCCAAAGTTGAGAATTTTATCATGAACAAACAAATGAGTCATGTTCATGATGATTTAAATATACACGAAGGAAAGTGGGCAGTCAAGGAATGTAAGCGGTTTTTTTGTTAACTAAAAAATGCAGATTGAATGATTAAAAAAGGTTGTTAAATCTATAAATTCCCTGTACATAAATTAACAACTATCTCATATTCTTTATTAACAAAACTTGAGTGCAAAGGGTGAGGGCATGTACCGATTTTCGATTGATGGTGAGAATTGGATTTTAAGATTCTCACCACAAATCATTTTAGATGATGATAATAAGCAGGCTATTTTACAATCTCTTCTTCATATTGGAGACGAATTAGCAAACATCACCCATGGAAATGCCTTTATGATGTTAGATCAAAACATAGGAGCAATAATATTTGATGTTGAAAGAATTCCATCTTTTATCTTAACTGTTTCAAACATCATTCCTAATGAACGATGGTATATACTAGACCCTTGTACAGACTAAACAGTGAGTCTATTGGTAACTAAAACCTTGGTTACCTTTCTATGTGAATTAGACAGTAAGACGAGTTCAATTTATCTTCCATAAAGCAATTAGCTTAATAAATCTCTACCTTAAAGCTATAGTAATCCATATTATTTTCAAAATGCTCTCCTTTAAATACAAAGTTACGATCTTCAAAATTAATTTCTTTTACCTCACGCCATTCCTCTGTAAATGGCTCCTGGGCATAGATTTTAAACTGTTCCTTCTTTTTTACAACTAGGCTCAAATTTTCTTCCAACTTCTTTCCCTCCTAATATGACGAATAATTATTCGTACATTTATAAAATTATTTCTTACTACCTAAGGGGTTCAATTCTTTATGGACTGTTTCAACTACAACATTTCGTCTTATTTACCCCTTCCATATAATCGATTATAATGGTTAGTGAAGCCTAATTGGAAGTAGGTATCTACATTACACATTTGTTAAATCCCCCATTCCTGTCTTCCTCAAAATCTTAAAATCCTTCAATTATTTATTCCACATTAAACCCCACTTGTATAGTAGTACCAGGCAAAGTTTTAGTTGTAAGTAAGGAGCCGAAATGATGAAGTTAATCATAGCTGAGAAACCGGATCAAGCCTCAACCTTGGCCTCAATTTTTAAGCATAAAAGACAAAATGGATTTATTGAAATATATCCTAATGACATGTTTATGAATGGTGCGTATGTTACATGGGCAATTGGACATCTATGTCAATTGTTGCCTCCAGAAAAATATCAGCCTGAATGGAAAAAGTGGACATTAGAAACATTACCACTCATTCCAAACCATTTTGAATATGAGGTAACTAGAGATAAAGCAAAGCAATTTTCTATTATAAAAAAGTTAGTTTCTAACCCTTCTGTTCATGAAATTATTCATGCAGGTGACGCAGGAAGAGAAGGGGAACTTATTATACGAAATATTCTACGGTTGCTAAAATGTCAAAAACCGATGAAAAGACTATGGATTTCCTCCTTAACGCCAAATTCCATTAAGGAAGGCTTTCAAAAACTTTTAGTTGAAAATGAAACCCGTCATTTATATTTTGAAGCCTATACACGTGCCTGTGCAGATTGGGTTGTTGGTATGAACGCGTCAAGGCTATATAGCTTACTCTTACAAAAACAGGGATTTTCTGATGTTTTTTCAGTTGGAAGAGTGCAGACACCTACACTTGCACTTATTGTCAAAAGGGAAAAAGAAATTGAGGATTTTAAATCAGAACCGTATTGGGAGGTTCAGGCTCAGTTTTTAATTAATAGTAAAAAATATATGGGCAAATGGAACAACAATGGTGAAACTCGCATTAACTCCAAAGAATTAGCAGAAAAAATAGCAGCCTTTTGTAAGGAAAAGGCTGCTGAAATTATTGATGTAATATCTGAAAGAAAGGAATTTTTTCCGCCTTTTCTATATAACTTGTCTGCTTTACAAGCAGATGCAAATAAACGATTTAAATTTTCACCAAAGAAAACACTTGATATCCTTCAAAAACTTTATCAAAAAGGACATGTTTCTTACCCTAGAAGTGATTCAAGGTATGTAACAAAGGAAGAAGCAGCTACTTTTCCGGATATATTAAACAAATTAAGCCATCTAGAGGAGTATAAAAAACATTTCCCGCTACCTTTTGGTTCTATTGTGGAGAATAAAAGGTATGTGAACGAAAAAAAAGTGACAGACCACTATGCTATTATTCCAACTGAGCAAATACCAAATGTAGAAAAATTAGATCCAGATGAGAGGAAACTCTACGATTTGATTGTGAAAAGCCTTATTGCCGCCCATTATAACAAGGCGATAGTTGAATATACCTCTGTTACAACTTTAGTAGATGGACGAGCTACATTCATCTCTAAAGGTAAGGTGCAAATGGATGATGGTTGGAGAAAAGTGATCCACATGAAGGAACAAGAAGATGAACCTGCTCTTCCAAATCTTCAAAAAGGGGAACATGGTAAAACGGGAAAGGTGGAGGCTACGGGAAAGGAAACTCAACCTCCAAAGCGCTATACAGAGGGTCAATTGATTACCTTAATGAAAACAGCTGGAAAGCACATTGAAGATAAAGAGCTTGAAAGAGTTCTTGCAAATACGGAAGGTCTCGGTACTGAGGCGACTAGAGCGGGCATTATTACAATGTTAAAGGAAAGGAAATATATTGAGGTAACAAAAAATATTGTATACCCAACAGCAAAAGCGAAAATATTAATTCAAGCGATTGGGTCAGAAATCCTTGCCTCCCCAGAAATGACGGCAAAATGGGAACAAAAGTTGAAGGAAATATCTGAAGGGTCATTCTCTCCAAAAAGCTTTATGGAACAAACCAATAAAATGATGATGCATTTAATATCAGTTTGTGTTGGACACTCCGCAGAATGGGTGTTTTTGGAGAAGGATCGCGAGGGATTTACACCGGGAAAGAAAAAATCAAAGTATAATGAAAAACTTGGTCCATGCAAAAAATGTGACGGATTTTTAATTGACAAAGGCAGTTTTTACGGGTGTACTAATTTTACTAAAATCAAATGTGATTTTACTTTGTCAAAAAAAATATTAGGCAAATTGATTACTCAAAAAAATATAAAAAAACTCCTCACAGAGGGTGCAACTGATGTAATAGAAGGCTTTAAAAATAAGGAAAAGGTATTTAATGCTTCGCTAGTTTGGGATAACACGGAGAAAAAGGTACGTTTTTCTTTTCAAAATACAGAAAGCCCAAAAATGGAACAGAAGTGAGTAATGGTATGTTAAAATATTGTGAAACATTCTCATAAATATAGTTGATAAGTGATATATCACCTTGTCTGGTTTTTTTATCTATAGTAAACTTTTTTATGATATTTTTTATTTTTAATGGGGGTCCGGGGATGCCAACACCTAGTATGGAAGATTATATTGAACAAATATACAAGTTAATTGAAGAAAAAGGATATGCAAGGGTTTCAGATATTGCTGAGGCCTTATCAGTTCATCCCTCCTCTGTTACAAAAATGGTTCAAAAGCTTGATAAAGATGAATACCTTGTTTATGAAAAATATAGAGGCCTTATCCTTACGTCAAAAGGTAAAAAGATTGGGAAGCGTCTTGTTTATCGACATGAGCTGCTTGAACAGCTTTTAAAAATAATCGGGGTAAAAGAAGAAAATATTTATCATGATGTTGAAGGAATTGAGCATCATTTAAGCTGGGATTCCATTGACAGGATCGGTGATCTTGTTCAATTTTTTGAAGAAGACTTAAAGCGAATTGATGCTTTAAGTGAAATACAAAAGAGGAACGAGGAACATTCATAAAATGAGCACCTAGTGATCTAGGTGCTTTTAAAATGTATTTGGCAAGGAATCAAAAGATGAACCATCTTGTGTTGTTAAATAGGAATGGCCTTCTAAATCCACCTGTTTTAATATTCCCTCAATAAAACCACTTTCAACCTCCATTATAGCCTTTTGATAAGATATAATCCTTCCTGTTGAAGTAACGAAGCTAATGATATCTCCAAAGTGGTTGCGATGTAAGGCAATAAATTTTTCCAAAATAATGTCCTCCTTTTAAGAAAAAAACACAAATAAGTCCTTTTAAAATATTCTTTCTTTATTGTATGTAAAGTAAACAAAAAGGACTTTGATTATTTCATGCGAATAGGTATAATGAAAGCGATTTCTTTTTTATGACAGGAGGGGTCAAATGGTGGAATGGGTTCAAGAATCGGAACGACAATGGGATAAAAGGGCTGAGGATTGGTATTTAAAAAGTAAAGAAATGTGGGAAATAGGTAGCAGAAGGGAAATTATTCCTCTTTTTGAAAGATACTTGGGAAAAGGGGATCGTATTTGTGATTTGGGCTGTGGAGATGGATATGCCTCATTTATGCTTGCAAAAAAAGGCTTTCAAGTAACTGGAATAGATGTTTCAGAACAGATGCTTGAAAAGGCAAGGCAAAGAGCAGAGGGGCTGCCAGTCAATTATGTAAGGAAGGATATATCATCGTTGCTATTTGCAAATGAAGCATTTGATGCCGTTATGGCCATTAATTCACTGGAATGGATAGAAAATCCACTACAAGGATTGCTAGAAATAAAGCGTGTTACAAAAAGTGGGGGCCATATTTGTATTGCCATTTTAGGGCCAACGTCAATGCCGCGTACAAATAGTTTTCGTAGATTACTAGGAGAAAAGGTTATCTGTAACACTATGATGCCTTGGGAGCTTGAAAAACTAGCTAAAGATAACGGCCTTACAAAAATTGATGAAATGGGTGTTTATAAAAGGGGTGTAGAAAAATCACAAATTGAATCACTTTCCATGGAATTAAAACAAGCTCTTTCATTCTTATGGGTTTTTATATTGAAAAAATAAAAAACATCGGGTAATACCGATGCCTTCTATTATTCCCAACTAAAAGGGGTTTCTTGATATACATAATAATTGAGCCAGTTGGAGAAGAATAAATGTCCATGGGAGCGCCAAGAATTAATAGGTGGTTTTCCTGGATCATTATTTGGAAAATAGTTTTCAGGGATATGAATTTCAAGCCCTTTGTAAAGATCCCTTGAATATTCCAAGGCTAAAGAATTTGATTCGTATTCCAAGTGTCCAGTTATCATCACATGTTTCCTATCCCTAGAAGCAATTAATAAGGCTCCTGCCTCCTTTGATGCTGCGAGCAGCTTTAATTGGGGATGATTTGTAATATCATCAATTGAAACATCCGTATAGCGAGAATGTGGTGCGAAAAATAAATCATCGAAACCTCTAAGTAAAATCTCATTTTCTTCAAAAATTTGATGAGTATATATTCCAGAACACTTTTGTGATAATTCAAATTTTTCAATGCTGTAATGATAATATAGAGCTGCCTGTGATCCCCAGCAAATATGTAGTGTGGATGTGACATTTTTTTTCGTCCATTCCATAATTTTGGTTAACTCTTTCCAATATTGGACTTGTTCAAAATCTAATAGTTCCACGGGGGCACCGGTGATTATCATTCCATCAAATTTTTGTTGTCTAACATTTGTGAAGGTTGTATAAAACTGCTCTAGATGCTGTTTGTCTGTGTGTTTAGATTCATAGGAATCTGTCTTTAAAAATTTAATATTTACCTGTAATGGTGTATTACCTAATAGACGTAAAAGCTGTGTTTCCGTTCTCTCTTTTTCAGGCATTAAATTTAAGATCAGTATATTTAATGGTCGAATATCCTGAGTAGTTGCTCTTTTTTCGTCCATAATAAAAATATTTTCTTGTTCAAGAATTTCTCTTGCAGGTAAATCCCTTGGAATATTTATAGGCAAATGATCATCTCCTTTTTAGAAAATTCAATATTTTAATTATAAACATTTTGTGAAGAGGAGCAAATAGATTATATATATTTTTTAATATAATTTTTTTCGGAAACATCACCTATTTTTGATACAATAAACATGGTTAACTATCTAATAGATGGAATGAGGGGAAGTAAATGGGTATGGAGATAGAATATAAATCTGATATTGAAATTGCACAAGAGGCAAAAATGAAACCTATCCTCGAAATTGCAGAAAAGATTGGCCTTCTGGAGGAGGACCTTGAGCTTTTTGGTAAATTTAAAGCAAAAATTTCTAATGAAGCACTTAAAAAGTTACAATCAAAAGAGAGTGGAAAAATTATTCTGGTTACCTCTATTAACCCTACCCCGGCAGGTGAAGGGAAGTCGACAGTTACCGTTGGCCTTGCAGATGCCTTTAACCGGATTGGAAAAAAAACAATGATTGCAATGCGGGAGCCTTCCTTAGGACCAACAATGGGAATTAAAGGTGGTGCAACAGGCGGAGGGTATTCACAGGTACTACCAATGGAAGATATTAACCTTCATTTTACCGGTGATCTTCACGCCATAACTACTGCAAATAACGCGCTCGCAGCTTTAATTGATAATCATATGCAACAAGGAAATGAACTGCGAATCGATCAGAGGAGAATTGTTTGGAAACGGGCAGTGGACTTAAATGATCGGGCATTAAGAAAAGTAATTATTGGTCTTGGCGGCCCGCTTCAAGGTATCCCAAGGGAAGATGGTTTTGATATAACCGTTGCCTCAGAAATTATGGCTGTACTTTGTCTTGCAACAGATCTTAAAGATTTAAAGGCAAGATTATCAAGAATGGTCATTGCCTATAATGAGCAAAAGGAACCTGTTACAGTTGGGGACCTTGGTGTAGAAGGAGCATTAACATTATTATTGAAGGATGCAGTGAAGCCAAACCTTGTCCAAACAATAGAGCATACACCTGCACTTATTCATGGCGGTCCTTTTGCAAATATTGCCCACGGTTGTAATAGTGTTATAGCTACTGTAGCAGCTTCAAAGTTAGCAGATTATGTAATAACTGAAGGCGGATTTGGGGCAGACTTAGGTGCAGAGAAATTTTTACATATTAAGTCTAGAAGCGCAGGTTTTAAACCAGAGGCAGTTGTCATTGTTGCAACCATACGTGCTTTAAAAATGCATGGTGGTGTTGCTAAAACTGATCTTGCTAAAGAAAATGTACCAGCCCTAACTTTAGGATTTGCAAACTTACAAAAACATATAGAAACTGTAAGAAGCTTTGGTCTTCCAGCAGTTGTTGCCATTAATAAATTTATTTCAGACACAAAATCAGAAGTCCAAACCCTTCTGGAATGGTGTAAACGGGAGAATATTCCTGTTGCATTAACAGAGGTTTGGGAAAAGGGAGGAGAAGGGGGAATTGAACTTGCCCAAACCCTCTTAAAGGTGATTGATACAGAAGAAAATCATTTCCATCCATTATACGAATTATCGGACTCTATCGAAGAGAAAGTACGTACAATCGTACAAAAGGTTTATGGAGGCAAGGATGTAGACTTCTCACCAAAAGCGAAGAAACAATTGGTTGATTTTGAGAAACTTGGTTGGTCTCATCTAGCTGTTTGCATGGCAAAGACACAATATTCCTTATCAGATGATCCAGGAAAATTAGGCAGGCCAACAGACTTTACTGTGACAGTTCGGGAATTTAAACCTTCGATTGGGGCAGGGTTTATTGTTGCACTGACAGGAGAAGTCATGACGATGCCAGGTCTTCCTAAAAAACCGGCTGCACTTAATATGGATGTTGATGAAAACGGAAACGCAGTGGGACTTTTCTAAGGTATTTTAATATGTGGTTGAAAAGATAGTTCCTTTTTTAGGCTTTGTCTTTTCCTCAAGGAGTGAAAAAATATGTTTGATCCAACAGCCTTCGAAAATATGAAAGTGGTTTTGGAAGGTGCACTTTATGATTTAGACATAACTGGAGACATTATCATTACAGACCGAAACGATTGGATCAACACGGCAAAGCTATCTAGAAAATTTGACATCTATTTTCAGCTACCGGAAAATCCTGTTACTGCAAAATTAGAATTAGATTCATCGTTGGAAAATTTGGCAGCAGAGCTTTTACCAGGTTATGCCTCAGATATACTTTCCGGCTGTTATATAAATTTAGAATTTTCTTTTTCCCATCAACAACGAATTGTTGATTATAAAAAAGTTGAAAAAGTGCTTTTAGACATTTGGGGGGAGAATCGAAAGGTTATCCAATCGGTTACTTTTTATCCTCTCCAAAAGGAAAAAATTATGACAAGTGTGGCATCTGTCAAATTTGATCGAATCATATATGAAGATCAAATGAATGACTTGGTTGATATGATAGATGTAATGATTACAACTTTAGAACAGTTGTCTTCATTTCTATAAGCTTTTTTAAATTAGAGGATGGCTAAAATGAAATGCCTTCCTCTTTTTTATTTCTTTTCTTCTTTCTATTCATGTTAAAATAGCAAGGATGAAGGCAGGTGTTTAAAATGAAAAAATCAATTCTTAAACAAACAGAAGAATATGTTCAAAATGAAATGGGTAGTGATTCAACGGGACATGATTGGTTTCATGTTGACAGAGTCAGGAAAAATGCACTAATGATTTGGAAAGAGGAACAGGCAGGAGATCCATTTATTATTGAAATGGCAGCACTGCTTCATGATATATCAGACGAAAAATTAAATAGCAGTACAGATATAGGACAGGAAAAGCTTGACGCTTTTTTACAAAAAGCTACTTTATCTAACCTTGAAAAAATTCATATAAACCAAATAATTAAAACTATTTCTTTTAAGGGCGGGCAAAAGGTGGAGCTCTCGTCTGTAGAAGCAAAGATAGTTCAAGATGCTGATCGACTAGATGCGATAGGTTCCATTGGGATTGCCAGAGCATTTGCCTATGGTGGTAAAAAAGGACAACCTATTTATGATCCAAATATTAGTATTAGAAATGAAATGAGCCTCGAAGAATATAGGAATGGAAAGTCAACGAGTATTCACCATTTCTATGAAAAACTTCTTAAGTTAAAAGATCTTTTACATACCAAAACTGCAAGAAAAATGGCTGAAAGGCGGCACCAAACGATGCAGTTATTTTTAGATGAATTTTTTAAAGAATGGAATGGTCAGTCATGAAAATGCTCACGGTTGAAAATGTTTCAAAAACATATGGAGAAAAACTATTATTTAATCAAATTTCCTTTACTATTGCAGAAAAGGAGAGAGTTGGTCTTATTGGAGTAAATGGTACAGGAAAATCATCTTTATTGAAGATTTTAGCTGGGGTTGATATTCCAGACAATGGGAGCATTGTATCTGGTAAAGATTATACCATTTCCTATTTGGAACAACAGCCAGAGCTTGATTCAAATTTAACAGTTCTTGAGCAGGTATTTCACGGAGATGTACCCATATTAAAATTGATGCGTGATTATGAAAAAATATTAATTCAGCTAAATGAATCCCAATTTAATGAAAATCTTCAGGAACAGTTATTTCAGTTACAAAAGCAGATGGATGCTTTAAACGCTTGGGATGCAAGCACAAATGCCAAATCAATATTGACAAAGCTAGGAATCGAAGACTTTGGAAATAAGATAGGAGAGCTATCAGGGGGACAAAAAAAACGTGTAGCATTAGCGCAAGTATTAATTGAAAGCCCAGATTTATTAATTCTTGATGAACCAACCAACCATCTCGATTTTGATACGGTTAAATGGCTTGAGGAATACTTAAGTCGATATAAAGGATCCCTATTACTTGTAACGCATGACAGATATTTCTTAGACAGGGTGACAAACAGAATTTTTGAACTTAGCGATGGGAATCTGTACAGTTATAAAGGAAATTATGCTTCATTTCTTGAGGCAAAAGCAATTCGGGAAGAAAATGATGCTGCTACTCTAGAGAAACAGAAAAACTTATTTAGAAGAGAACTTGAATGGATTAGGAGAGGCGCTCAAGCAAGATCAACAAAACAAAAAGCAAGGATTCAGCGCTTTGGCCAATTAGAGGAACAGATTGGAAGCTATAAAACCAATGAAAAGCTTGATATTACCCTAAATGGAAGCAGACTAGGCAAACAGGTTTTAGAGCTTAAGGATGCCAAAAAGCAATATGAAAACAAAGTGATTCTAGATTCCTTTGATTTACTTATAAAACCTCAAGATCGAATAGGGATTATTGGGAAAAATGGAACAGGAAAGTCAACATTATTAAACATTTTAGCCGGCAAAATTGCTCTCGACCAAGGTGAAATCATCATGGGGCAAACAGTCAAGCTCGCTTACTATACACAGGAAAGCGAGGACATGGATGAAAACATGAGAATGATTGAATATATAAAAGAAACTGCCCAGGTAGTAGAAACATCAGACGGCAAAACAATTTCTGCAGCCCAAATGTTAGAAAGATTTCTTTTCTCGCCATATTCACATGGTACTCCTATTCGCAAGCTGTCTGGGGGAGAAAAACGTAGATTATATTTGTTAAAGATTTTAATGACGTCCCCAAATGTTTTGTTATTGGATGAACCAACCAATGACCTAGATACACAAACACTTACCGTTCTTGAAGATTATCTAGAGGATTTTCCAGGTGTAGTCATTACAGTTTCTCATGATCGATATTTCCTTGATAAGATTGCTGAACAGCTTCTTATTCTTAAAGGTGAAGGAAAAATAAACACCTTTTTCGGGAATTATTCAGAGTATCTTGAATTAGACTCTGCCGATAAGCCTGTAAAAACGGTATCATTGCCAACAAAAAAAGCTCCTGAGAAAGAAAAAAAGAAAAAGATGACGTATATGGAGAAAAAAGAGTGGGAAGAAATTGATACAAAAATCGCAGAAACTGAAGAGAAGCTTGAAGAAGTTTCAAAAGAACTTCAAAATATTGGAAGTGATTTTACAAAAGGACAGGATTTAGTGAAACGTGAGGCTGATCTGAATGAAAAGCTTGAACAATTCATTGAGAGATGGTCCTATCTTGCTGAACTCGCAGAAAATGAATAAAGTGCTTATTTGGCACTTTTTTTTTACATTCTATTTTCCATTAAGCACAACAAATGAATATTCAACTCCTATTATGTTAAACTTGTTAAAGAATACAGAAGAAAAGGTGAAAGTCATGAAAATTAAATCGATTGAGCCGACACCAAGCCCAAATACAATGAAAGTCATCTTAGATCAAGAGTTGCCAATGGGGAAAAGCCATAATTATAAAAAAAAAGCACCAGCAGAGACACCTAAAATAATCCAAGATATTTTGCAAATTGAAGGAATTAATGGTGTTTATCATGTGGCAGATTTTCTTGCTATCGAACGAAATGCAAAATATGACTGGATGGACCTTTTGACTCAAGTAAGAAAAGCGTTTGGAGAAAATCCTACTGATCTAAAAACGGATGAGAAAAAAGTGAATGATCATTTTGGTGAAATTAAGGTAGAGGTTCAAACATTTAAGGACATTCCTCTTCAAGTAAAGCTAACAGATGCTTCTACAGAAAAACGGTTTGGAATGCCTGATTACTTTCTAAAGGCTAGGGAAAGGGCCCAGCTTCCTGAGGACAACTATATCTTTTTACGTAAATGGAAGGATCATGGTGTAAGATATGGGGATTTTGAGGAGATTGGGCATGAGGTGGTGGAAGAACTTATCGCAGCTTTTCCCGATGAAAGGCTTGAATCTTTGGTAAAAAGAGCACAAACAAAGGAAATGAAGCCTGTTCGTATTCATAGGAAAATCACTTTAGAAGATTTAGATCAACAAGATTGGAAAATCCGTTATCAGTCTATTGAACAAATGGAGGATCCCACCGTTGAAGATTTGCCAGTTTTAGAAAAAGGGTTAACAGATGAAAAGGTCTCCATTAGGCGACTTATAACAGCATACCTTGGAATGATAAAGGATAATGCTGTATTACCACTCCTTTTTAAAGCGTTAAAGGATAAAGCAGTAATCGTTAGAAGAACAGCGGGTGATTGTCTTTCTGATTTAGGGTTTAAAGAGGCTCAAGAAAAGATGACTGAAGCTCTTAAAGATGAGAGTAAATTAGTCCGATGGCGTGCGGCGATGTTCCTTTTTGAGGTAGGAGACGAAGCAGTATTACCTTCATTAAAGTCCGCACAAGATGATCCTGAATTTGAGGTAAGGTTGCAAGTTAAGATGGCAATTGAAAGAATTGAAGGTGGAATGGAAGCAAAAGGATCAGTCTGGAAGCAAATGACAGATTCAAGAAGATCCCTTCAATAACCTTAACCTGAATTGTATTTTTTAATTTTAATTATGTGAGCCAACACCAGAATGGAGGAATAAAAATGTCAAATGCCTATGAAGAATTTATGAAACAAATGATTCAGCCAATGAGAGAGGAATTAACTCGAGTTGGTTTTGAAGAGTTGACTAGTGAAGAAGCTGTGGAAAAGTTTATGGTCGGTGCAGTTGGCACAACCCTTGTTGCTGTGAATTCAGTTTGTGGCTGTGCAGGTGGTCTTGCACGTCCGGCTGTTACACAGTCCATTCTTAACAGTCAAAAAAAGCCTGACCATTTAGTGACAGTTTTTGCAGGACAAGATAAAGAAGCTACTGCAAAAATGAGAGAGTACTTTGAAGGATTTGAACCTTCCTCTCCTTCATTTGCTTTATTAAAAGGTAAAGAAGTAGTTCATTTTATTCCTCGCCACGATGTAGAGGGTAAATCCATAGAAGATGTTATGCAAAACATAATGGGCGCGCTAGAATCAAATTGTTAATGGTAAAAGAAAGGATGTCAACAGGCATCCTTTCTTTTTAAGATTTTTTTAAAATGGGTGGATACAATGTTTATAAAAACAGCTGGTAGAACAAATGTGACATAGCAAACCAAATCTCTTATTTCCTAAATACTTCATAAAAATTTTAAAAGGTTTTTTCCATTTGTTGATAAAAAGAAGTATAATATTTTGTAAGAAATATAATGTAGAAACCCTTTCAACTTAAAGGAGAATTTTTATGAATAAGTGGATTCGCAAAACATTTGTCGTGATGGTATCCGTTTTGACATTTGGTCTTATCACGCCTTCACAATTTATTAATAATGTAAACGCGGAAAAGAACTCAAACAGTGACATTGTTGAAACCAATCTTCCTTTAATGAACAATAGTGTCGTACTTCCCACTGTGCGGTTTGAAAAGTCGCAACTCTCAAAACAAAGTTTACTAGATGAGCTTATAAAGCAGGCGGAGGAACAAACGTATAAAAAGTTTGGTTCTAAAATTAAACCTGCAATTGAAGATGAATTTCGCGAAATTATTTTACCGAAGATTGAAAAAGCAATAGAAGAAACAGCAAGCAATTTTCCAGAAGAAGATTTAAGAAATTTAGCAATTACTGAGAGCCCAGGAAGCGGCTATTCGGAAAAAATCTTTCACGTAAAAAACCAACTAACAAACGAAAATATTCTTCTTTTTCATGTAAGAAGAGACAATCCGCCACTGGCAGGTTATTGGTTTAACTTCCATTACCATACAAAATATGATGAGTATCAAGTACATCATGAACTAGGTTCGATTTATTGGGCCAAAAATACTCCCCCTAAATGGATGAGTTGAAAAATGTTCTTATTTGCGAAGTCTTAGTAAAAATTTTAATATGATTATATGAAACCTTTTTGAGAAATACTCGTAAATAAAGAATAACTCTTTGATGGAGGAATGGAAAAATGACAGTAAGTTTAGCAAAAGGACAAAAAGTAGATTTAACTAAAACGAATCCTGGGTTATCTAAGGTTGTTGTTGGCTTAGGATGGGATACGAATAAGTATGATGGTGCCAATGATTTTGACTTGGATTCTTCGGTATTCCTGCTTGGAGAAAATGGAAAAGTTACTAATGAAAGTGATTTTGTTTTTTATAATAATCCAAATGGTGGGAACGGAGCAGTTGTACATACGGGGGATAATCGCACGGGTGCAGGTGATGGTGATGATGAGCAAGTTAAAATAAATCTATCAGCTATTCCTGCTAACATAGAGCGTGTTGCTTTTACAATTACCATTCACGAATCAGATAAACGAAACCAGAATTTTGGTCAGGTTTCTAATGCATATGCTCGTATTTTTAATGAAGTAACTGATGAAGAACTCATTCGTTATGATTTAGGCGAGGATTTCTCCATTGAAACTGCTCTTGTTGTGGGAGAATTATATCGTCATAATGGTGAGTGGAAATTCAGCGCAATTGGCAGCGGATATCAAGGCGGTTTAGCTGCACTTGCTAGAGACTTTGGTTTGGATGTTGGTTAATATAATCCAATGAGAGACTTGGCGCTCTGCCGGGTCTCTCATCAATTATGTTGTACTTAACTTTTAGGAGGATTTTTTGAATGTCATTTTTGCATGGAATATTGAATACATATTCACAATTTTTCGAATGGAATATGTGGATAAAAGTTTTATCTGATCCAGTAAGCTGGGGTCTTATAGGTACCCTCATTATTTTAGAAGGATTACTCTCAGCAGATAATGCACTTGTTTTAGCTGTTATGGTTAAACATCTTCCACGTAAAAATAGGAAAAAGGCCCTTTTTTATGGCTTGTTTGGTGCTTATTGTTTTCGTTTCATCGCTATAGGATTAGGTGTATTCTTAATTAAGCTGTGGTGGATCAAAATAATAGGTGCAGGATATCTTGCTTGGCTTTCAATTAAATACTTTATTGATAAGCGTAAAGAAGCTGATGAGGAAAAAGAAGAGGCAGAAGGAATGAATCAAGGCGGTCTCTTAATTCGTTTATTTGGCACCTTTTGGGGAACAGTTGCCGCAGTAGAATTAATGGATATTGCTTTCTCGGTAGATAGTGTCCTAGCTGCATTTGGTGTTAGCAATAAAGTCTGGATTCTTTTCGTTGGCGGCGTTTTAGGTGTTCTAATGATGCGTGGTGTTGCAGGGGTATTTCTTACTTTAATTGACAGGGTTCCAGAACTCGAAACAACAGCATATGTTCTAATTGCAATCATTGCTATTAAGATGTTCCTTGGAGTATTTGGGGAGGAAATGCCACCGCTTTATTTCTTTATTATTTTACTGTTTACATTTGGGGCAACTTTTATTGTCCACTTCTTAAACAAGAAAAAAGAAACAACCAAAGGATAAGGACAAAGGGAAGGGGAACAGACGTGAGTCCGTCCCCTTTTTTTCTAATAAAGAATTTATAGAGGAGCCACCATTATATGCGATTTTTTTCATATTTGACAGAAACCGTAATGGATCAACTATTCTTTCAAAAGCCTCAATATTTTGATAAAAATTCAAAGAGAGAACTATTAGCAAATGTTCTTGGGGCTACACTTTATATGCCAGCTTTACGTCAAAATATACATAATGATATTGTAACAAATAAACACATAGGATTAACCTCCCTTGTATTTGATCTTGAGGATGGGATTGGCGACCTGGTGCTTGATAAAGCAGAGAATCATCTTGTTCAAGAAATCAGGGCCATTTATTTGGCATTGAAGAATGGGAATTCACCCAATTTGGATTTTCCATTGATGTTTATTCGTATTCGAAATGTTGAACAATTTAAGCGAATTCGGGCCAAACTGGGAGAAGGCATACAAGCATTAACAGGCGTTGTGCTACCTAAATTTGCCCCAGAAGCCGGAGAAGAGCTCTTAGCAGAGGTACGTCATTTGTCAACTGAATCTAGCCCATTTTATGCTATGCCTATACTAGAATCGGGTAAAGTGATAAAAAAGGAAACAAGAATGGCTGAATTATGCAGAATAAAGGAGCTTTTGGATAATTACAAAAACTATATTCTGAATATTCGGATAGGCGCTACGGATTTTAGCGGGATGTATGGAATTAGAAGAAAGTCAGGTACTACAGTCTATGATATTGCAATATTAAGAGATTGTATTGCTGATATTATAAATGTTTTCCAAAGAGCAGATAGTCCTTACGTCATTTCAGGACCAGTTTGGGAGTACTTTCCGAATAATCGCTTAAATAAAGGGCGGAAATTAAATAATCAAGATGTAGAAGGATTTATGCGGGAAATTTTTTTAGATATTGAAAATGGCTTAATTGGAAAAACCATTATTCATCCAACTCAAATTAAACCTGTTCAGGCCTTAAATGTTGTTTCCTTTGAAGATTATATAGACGCTTTAAACATAATGGAAGTGGCGACAGGGGAAGTTGGGATTTTGAAAAGCCAGTTTGCAAACAAAATGAATGAAATAAAACCGCATTATTATTGGGCTAAAAAGGTTTTATTAAAATCTCAAGTATATGGGGTGCTCCATGAAGAATATACATGCATCGACCTTATCCAACAAGAAGCATTTGTTTAATAGTATAGATTATATTCAAGTAGAAGTTGAAATCACAGAAAACCATTATAATCTCCCGCTAGACTCTTTATTTACTATAGCGGCAAGAAAGAATGCTAAACGGTCATTTTTATTTATTAGTAAGGTTTTAGGAAAACATGTTCCGATCCATCCTAAAAAAGGATTGCTTACTTCTGTCCTCCTTGCCACGCGATACTACGAATCTTATTATGGTGCTAAAGTAGAAGAGAAAATGGAGTTTATTTCCAATTTTTTAAATGATAACTCTGCATTTAGTAGTATCTCTTTTATACCTAAAAAAATAAATCCAATCATTATTGGTTTTGCTGAAACGGCAACAGCGCTTGGCCATGCTTTTTTTGATTGCTTTACAATGGCGGATTATGTTCATACGACAAGAGAGTCTGTTCCTAGTCAACTTCCCTTGATTACATTTGAGGAAGAACATTCACATGCTACATCCCATCGATGCTATATCTCTCATGAGATACTAGCTAATAACCGTGAAATTATCCTCGTTGATGATGAACTTACCACTGGAAAAACGGCCCTAAACATTATTCGTTTTATTCACTCTAAATTTCCTAGATCCGTATATACCATTGTTTCTATATTAGATTTTCGTTCCTCAGAGGATAGAGAGGCGTTTAAAGAGGTAGAAGATTCTTTACAAATTACAATTCGTGTCGTTTGTTTATTAGCAGGGAAAATGAGAGTAGAACAATTAAAAGAGGAATTTCAGAAGAACAAGTTTAATCAAAAAGTGCACGAGATAGATACCAATGTTGAAATACTATCATTTTCGTCTATTTTTCAAAAAGCCAATTATTCCCCTTTTCTAGTAGAAACAGGACGTTTTGGTATTCAAAGTACAGAAAAAGAAGGGATTCATCAAAAGGTTAATCAAGTAGCAGAGATATTATCAGCAAAAAGAAGTGGAGAAAGAACCATTTGCCTTGGCACAGGCGAGTTTATGTATATCCCTATGAAAATAGCAGCAGAAATGGGACCAGGTGTTGTATATCAATCAACAACAAGAAGCCCAATTTATATATATGACGAAGAAACATACGGTGTAAGATTTGGAATCACTTTTCCAAATCCTGAGAATCATGAAATAACCCATTTTGTCTATAATATCCCGCAAGGAAGATATGATGATTTGTTCATCTTTTTTGAAAAAAATGTAGCACCATCAGAATTACACAGTTTTTTGAATGAATTAAAAAAAACAAAGATTAAATCGATAAAGGTTGTTTCCTTTAGTGATGGTGGGGTGTCATTATTATGAATAAAACAATGAGACAGCCATCTAAAATTGGAACCTATAAACAGGAGGATGTCCTTTTTCTATTAAAGGATTTGAGTCATGCAAGACTCGAAGAAAGAGTAGAGATCCGTGAAAAATCCATTCAAGCTGGTCATCATTATAGTGAAACTCTCCCAATTGAATACCAGCCACCAAAAGAATATATGGAACTTTTTTGGAAAACATTAAATGACTATCGAGAAAAAGTCGCGCTTTGTACAGGTATTGTCGCTGAACAAATATATTCCAAACATGGAAAAAGTACCGTACTGGTTTCATTGGCAAGAGCGGGAACACCAGTAGGAATTTTAATAAAAAGATATCTCCAAAGCCGTTTTCACATCTCAGTTCCACATTATAGCATTTCCATTATTCGTGAAATGGGGGTTGATGAAAATGCCTTGCAATATGTTCTTAAACATCATCCCGGGTGTTACATTCAATTTGTTGACGGGTGGACAGGTAAAGGTGCTATATCATTAGAACTTTCTAAGGCATGTAAAACTTTTCATGAAAAATACGGGGTCTTCCTTGATGATACTCTTGCTGTACTGGCGGATCCTGGGTTTTGCACAAAACTTTATGGGACAAGAGAGGATTTTTTAATTCCAAGTGCTTGTCTAAATTCAACTGTTTCTGGCCTGGTTAGTCGCACGATTTTAAATAAAAAGTTTATTGGTATAGATGATTTTCATGGAGCGAAATTTTATAGTGAACTGATCGATTTAGACGTTTCAAATGAATTTATTGATAGGATTTCTAGTGAATTTTCAAAAATCTATGAAAAAGCAGCTGATATTGCCCAAAAAAGAACTAAAGAAAATATTGAAGTGGAATTTCTTGGTATGAAGGACGTAAGAAAAATTCAGGAGGAGTTTCAAATACCCCATTCAAATTTTATTAAACCAGGAGTAGGGGAAACTACACGTGTGTTACTTAGACGAATCCCCTGGAAGATTCTTGTGCGTGATCTATCTAGTCCATATGTAAAGCATATTCTCATGTTAGCCAAAGAAAAGAATGTTGAAATTGTTTCTTACCCAAATTTAAATTACTTATGTTGCGGTTTGGTAAAAAGCTTAAAGAATTTGGGTATATAAAAATCAGTGGGGCATATAATTGCCCCACTGATTATATTTGCACTATATATTTACTTTCTTTTTATTGTTTGTTTGAAAAATAGTAAGTAAGTCATACTGAAGAAGAAAAAAGAACATAGAAAAATAAAAGTAGAAAAAACAATCGAATGAAGTACGGAAAAAAGAAGTAGGCCAAAGCCAATACATATAAAAAATAAGTCTATAATAATAAATCCATCAGATAACATAACTTCCATTAAAGTATCTAATTCTGAAGAAACCTCTCTTATCTTAGGACGTTTATATAAAAACCGCATTTCCTTCACCCTCTTAATTAGTGAGTACGCTAATATATGTAGGAGAGGGAAAAATGGTGAAAGAGAAGCATGGACTTTCCCGTGAAACATTTTTAAATTTATCACGTAAAAAATATGAAGCAATTTATTAACTGTGATATGATAACCTTACAGTATTTTCTAACTACAAAGATTGTATCTTTCGCTTTCTAAAGGGAAGGGATTATGAATGTATTTATCATATAATCAATTGAAAATTCACCAGGTGTCCCTTTCATTTGAGAATTGGCTTGGCGTATTAAAAAAGCCGATACCTGAACGTTCCGAATTTTTATTGGAAAATGGGATTATTCAAATAGGACAAGTATTGGGAGAATTTCTTGGGGTTCCTTTAGATGTAGATGAATATTATAACCAGCTTTATGATTTTATTCATGCACATGATCTAAACATACAATTATTGAGTGAAGATTCTCTTGATAAAACCATTCAGAATCAACACTTTCAATCAGTTCAAAAGGTCCTCAATATTTATCATGAGCAAAAATTATCGATTAACCGTTTTACTGCTTTTCTAGATGGGGAAATGTTATTATTGAGGCCAAAAAACACAGTCCTCTTTCGTAAAGCACGAGAAGCTATGATTTTGACACTAGAGCTATTTTCACAAAAAGAATCGAGTGGACTAGCAAACACTGAATTAAGACGTGTTCTTGTAGATATAGTAAAGTGGAGTATAAACCATCTTGACCCAGTTTTAAAAGAGGCAGATCCAATGAGAGAGATGCCGAAGTTCTTATGGTATGGAGATTTCAAAAAAAGCCATCAATATTTTCTCTATTACCTTATTAAGCTTGGGTGTGATGTCATTGTTTTTCATCCTGAAGCAAAGGATGTATTAACTGAAATGATATCAGAAAAAATTTTTATTTATCATTTTCCGAATCAGGAAGCGGCAGAACCATTCCCAAAAGAAAAAAGAAGCCGTAAAATGACTGTTGCTTATCGAGCATCAAAAGAAATTGATACCATTCTCCATCAGGATGGTATGGGACTATATAAACCATGGCAGTTTAGGGATTATACTCCAACATCCATTACATTAAAAACAACATATGATGAGCTTTTTATTCTTGGTAAAGAACTGGCTATGATTCGTCCTGATTTTAATGTTGGAAATGGGATTATAACTGTACCTGTACTTTTTGCAAAGGTACACGGGGTGAGTAGAAATAGAAAAGAATATTGGGATCGGTTACATGCCTTTAGCCAACTTGAAAATGGTCTTCTTATTCGGCAGTTTCCTTTAACAGGTAATATATCTAATGATTTTCGCTTTCATTTCAGAAATGCACTTGGAAGAGATGGATTGCTTGATCCAGAAAAAATAATGAAGGCACATTATTGGTCATATTCACATTTGCCAGCCGGTTTACAAATAGGACTTGCACATGCGATTCGAAGATTATGTGAACGACCTAAAATAAGAAGACTTGCAAATGAAAATGACGAAGAAGTAAAAATCTTTTTATTTAGTCATAGCATGCAAATTCCAAAAAGTATCATTCAACTACTAGAAAAATTTGATTATTCCCAACATGTTCCTAAATTAGTTTTATATATTAATGAACAAAACGGACATCTTTCAAGATCAGATGCGGCCCTTTTACTGCTTTTAAATAATTTTGGAATTGACATTATTATCTACAATCCTTCTGGTCATAATGACATAGAAAATTATATAGAACTTGATTCTTTTGATACACATTGGCTAGAAGATGTTGTTTTTGAACAGGAATTTAAAGAGCCATCTATTTTGAAAAAAGTGCTTTTTCAAGGGATTTTAAAAAATTTCAAGGGAGATTGAAGAGATGAATGTATCACCTAACCTTTCTACAAACACCGAGCTTCAAGGAACAGAGGATAAATTAACGGAAACAAGGGTTTCTGATATAAAGCTTTCTCTTAGAAAGGAACCTGAAGTACAAAATTTAGTTAAAACCATTGATGAACGTGATCAAATTCAAGTTTTGGAATTTGGAAAAGAACCGGCTGTTCAAATTTCACGTTTTTCGGATCAAATTTTAAATAACATGCGAACAACGAAAATAGAGGATTCGGGAGAGCTTCTTAAACAGCTTGGTCGAATAATGGATAAATTTGATGCCAAAGACTTTCAAAAAACTTCAGGTGGAGTATTTGGAAAGCTATTTAAAAAAGGTGAAAAACTTGTTGAAAAGCTTTTTGGAAAATATCAAACAATGGGGCAAGAAATAGATAAGGTATATGTAGAAATTTCGAAGTATCAGCATGAAATGGTTGATTCTACCAACATGCTTGAACAAATGTATGAGCAAAACTATCAATACTACTTAACTTTAGAAAAGTATATTGTTGCTGGCGAAATGAAGGTGGAAGAGCTAAAAAACAATCAGCTCCCACAACTTGAATCACGTGCAGCATCAGGAGATCAATTAGCTTCCATGCAATTGGATTCACTTAAAAATGTAATTGAATTATTAGAACAACGCATTTATGATTTGGAAATGGCAAAAATGGTTTCCTTGCAAACAGCACCGCAAATTCGTTTACTTCAAAGAGGAAACACCAAACTAATTGGTAAGATCAATTCAGCCTTTGTTACAACAATTCCAATTTTCAAAAATGGCCTCATACAGGCCGTTGCTGCAAAGAGGCAAAAACTAGTGGCTGATTCTTTGAGCGAGCTTGACCGCAGAACAAATGAAATGCTTCTAAGAAATGCCCAAAATATATCACAACAAAGCACTGATATTGCCAGACTTGCTGGAGGGCCAAGTATTAAAATAGAAACAATTGAAGAATCATGGAATATTATCATCAAAGGAATGGAAGAAACGAAAGCGATTGAAGAGGAAAATAAACGACTTCGTGAAGAGGGAACAAGGCGTTTAGTGCAATTACAGGAAAATTTTAAAAAATTAAAACAATAATAAATTTTATGAGGTGAATAAAATGGCTATTAATTTACAAAAGGGTCAAAGAATTGATTTAACGAAAAGCAATCCCGGCCTTTCAAAATTGTTGGTTGGATTAGGATGGGACCCAGTCCAAAGTGGTGGAGGAGGGTTTTTTGGCTCCTTATTTGGCGGTGGAAGTGCCCCAAATATAGACTGTGATGCATCTGTTTTAATGCTTGGCGAAAATGATAAGCTTCAAAACAACAATAATGTTGTTTATTTTGGAAATTTAAAAAGTAAGTGCAGCAGTGTTCAGCATTCTGGAGATAATCTAACTGGTGCTGGCGATGGTGATGACGAACAAATTTTGGTAGACTTAAGTAAAGTTCCTGCAAATGTACATAAACTTGTTTTTGTTGTAACGATTTACGATGCTGTTAAAAGAAGACAGCATTTTGGTATGATTCGAAATGCCTTTATTAGAATTGTTAATCATACAAACCAACAGGAATTGCTTCATTACAACTTATCAGATGATTATAGTGGCAAAACAGCTCTTATTGCTGGGGAAATTTACCGTAATGGAAATGAGTGGAAATTTGGAGCTGTTGGAAATGGAACCAATTCAACAGGCCTTAGTGAAGTCGTCCGCTCTTATAGCTAAATTTCAAAGATTTTCTAATGAGGTGAGATGTATGGGTATAAATTTATCAAAAGGTCAAAGAATTGATTTAACAAAAACGAATCCTGGTTTGACAAAGGTTATTGTTGGGCTAGGTTGGGATACAAACCACTATCAAGGGGGATATGATTTTGATCTTGATGCTTCCGCATTTTTAGCAAACACGGACGGGAAGGTAACTGAGGACAGTGATTTTATTTTCTATAATAATTTAGTTCACTCATCTGGAAGTGTGGAACATACAGGTGATAATCGCACAGGGGAAGGCGATGGTGATGATGAACAAATAAAAATCGACTTTAGTAAGGTTCCTTCTCATGTCTCTAGAATTGCGATTACGGTAACTATTCATGATGCAGAAGCCAGAAAACAAAATTTTGGCCAGGTCTCTAATTCCTTTGTCCGTGTAGTTGACGAAGTTAGTAATCAAGAAATCCTAAGGTTTGACCTTGGGGAAGATTTTTCTGTTGAAACAGCTGTTGTTATATGTGAACTTTACCGCCATAATGGTGATTGGAAGTTTAATGCTGTAGGAAGCGGTTTTGCTGGTGGGTTGGCTGCATTATGTAAAAATTTTGGACTTCAAGTATAAGAATGTTTTTTCGTAAAAAAACTGTCGGAATTCGACAGTTTTCTTCTTTTTGAAGGAAAATTCTCTCTACATTTGATAAAATAGAAAGAACGATTTAGGTTTGAACATTGTAAGGGAGTGTCAGATTTGAAACAATACTTAGAGCTATGTGAACATATATTAACAAATGGTCATGTTAAAGGGGATCGGACAGGCACTGGAACCATCAGTACATTTGGATATCAGATGAGATTTAATTTAGAAGATGGATTTCCTCTTGTAACAACAAAGAAGCTTCATCTAAAATCAATCATTTATGAATTGCTTTGGTTTTTAAAAGGTGATACGAATGTCGATTATCTACAGGAGAATGGGGTTCGTATTTGGAATGAATGGGCAGATGAATCTGGTGAATTAGGTCCAGTTTATGGACACCAATGGCGTTCTTGGACAGGGGCAGATGGAAAAACTGTAGACCAAATTAGTGAACTGATTGAGCAAATTAAAACAAATCCAAATTCAAGAAGATTGCTTGTCAATGCCTGGAATGTTGCGGAGATTGATAAAATGGCATTACCACCTTGTCATTGCATGTTTCAATTTTACGTTGCGGATGGCAGGCTGTCTTGTCAATTATATCAGCGCTCAGCTGATGTATTTTTAGGAGTGCCCTTTAACATTGCCTCCTATGCCCTACTCACATTAATGGTGGCACAAGTGTGCGATTTGGAGCCAGGCGACTTTGTTCATACCTTTGGTGATGTGCATATTTATCAGAATCATCTTGAACAAGTTAAGATGCAATTAGAAAGAGATCCGCGTCCTCTTCCAAAAATGAAGATTAATCCTAAAGTTAAAGATATTTTCTCATTTGACTACAATGATTTTGTATTAGAGGAATATAATCCACATCCGCACATTAAAGGGGCTGTTAGTGTATGATTTCCTATATTGTAGCCATGGATGAAAACAGGGTTATTGGAAAAGAAAATCAACTCCCATGGAGATTGCCAGAGGATTTAAAATTTTTTAAGAGGGTGACCATGGGTCATCCGGTGGCAATGGGCCGAAAAACCTTTGAATCAATAGGTAGAAAGTTGCCAGGCAGGGAAAATATGATTATTACAAGAAATCGTGAATTTCAGTGTGAGGACTGTACAATTTTTTATTCTGTACAAGATTTTGTAGAGGACTCCAAAAGACGAAATGAGGAAGTGTTTGTTATAGGCGGTGCAGAGATTTTTAAGGAATCCTTTCCCTTTGTTGATCGCCTCTATATAACCCATATCCACGAAAGATTTTCTGGAGATACTTTTTTTCCAGAATTTAATATACAAGAATGGATGTTGCAGTCTTGTGAAAAGGGTCCGAAAAATGAGCAAAATCCCTTTGATTATGAGTTTTGTATTTATAATAAAAGATAACATTATAGGCATCGGCAATTTGCCGATGCCTATAATGTTACAAATAGTATCCGGTAGTCTGATACTCATTTAATCGATCTAACATAACCCGAAATTCTTGTGGCTGGCAAAATTCTTCCTCATTGAGATGTGTTCTTACCCATTGAATTAATTCATTTGGCGTATTGAAATATTCACCACTTGTATCACTTTTACGAATCATATATCTTCCATTATCATCGTCTACTGTAACTTCCACTGGAAGTGCTCCATCCAAACTACAAAGAGAAAATTCCAAAAATATCACTTCCTATTCTTTACGCAATGTATTTTTTCAATAGTATATGTTATTTACTTCTAATTTATATAAGAAAATAAGAATAATTATTGAAATATTTTAAAGATTCACAAAAGGAGTAAAGGTTGACTACATTTTCTATTATTGATAAATTTTGGATATAATAATACAACTTAACCACTTCGTCAAACGAAAAATATCACAATAACGTTACTTTTGTTGTATATTGTGAATTTCCTATGAATTTTATTTGAATTAAAAGACAGAACTGTTGATAAAATACTATAATCAATGTAGATTGATACAACTTGCGAGGGGGATGAAAATCCATGTTATCAAATATTGGCGTTCCAGGTTTAATTCTAATTTTAACTCTTGCGCTTATTATTTTTGGGCCTAAAAAACTTCCTGAAATCGGACGTGCTTTTGGTCAAACATTAAAAGAATTTAAAAAATCTACTAAAGAGCTAACGGAAGACGTAATGCAGGATATAGAAGAAGAAAAAAAGAATTTGACCAAATAAAGGTGTAAGACTCGTCTTACACCTTTTTCTTCATTAAAAAAGCAGGGGACGAAAATGAATGATGCAGAATTAAATTTAGTTGATCATTTAGAAGAACTTCGGAAACGAATTATTATCACAGCAATAGTATTTGCACTATTCTTTGTTGTTGGTTTCGTATACGTTATCGATATATATAAATGGTTTGTGAGAGGTCTTAATGTAAAATTATTGGTTTTAGGACCTAGTGATATTATTTGGATTTATTTTACGATTGCTACTGTTGTTGCAATTGTTGGAACAATTCCAATATTAGCTATCCAAATTTGGTTATTTGTAAGGCCTGGTCTAAAACCTATTGAGAGAAAAATAACACTTACCTATGTTCCTGCACTTTTTTTTCTATTCATTTTAGGTTTGGCATTTGGGTATTTGGTTATTTTTCCAATGGTCTATAAGTTCCTAGTGAACTTAGGTGGGAATATGTTTGTCACCAGCTTTACGGTAGATCGATATTTTCGTTTTATTATGAATATGACTATTCCTTTTGGTATACTATTCGAGCTTCCAGTCGTTGTCATGTTTCTTACTTCATTAGGTATTATTAATCCCTATGTACTTTCAAAAATTCGGAAATATGCCTATTTTGTACTGGTTATTGTAGCAGTTGTTATAACACCGCCTGATTTTATGTCCGATTTTGTAGTTACGCTTCCTTTATTGTTACTATATGAAATAAGTATAAATTTATCAAAATTTGTATATCGTAAAAAATTAAAAATGAAAGCTAATGAAAGTACAGATGATGAGGACAAAATCACCGATGTTACACAATAAAATAATATGTTTAAAAGTAGCCTTCAGAGTATGAACTCTGAAGGTTTTATTTTTTTACTAAAATCAAGAAAGGATTTGCTTATTTCCAACTTAAATACTAATAACAATATAAAAATATAGTTAAGAATTCTTTGTGTATATTTTTAGAAATTCAAGACTAAAGCCCTATTAATATGTTAAATTTACGCTGAAATCAAGTATTATACTTATTTTTCATGTTATATGGAGGGGAAAAGCGGATGAAGAGACAGAAAACAGTATATGAAGCCGCAATCGATCACGGGTTTACACGGCGTGACTTCCTGAAAATGTGTACAGCATTAGCAGCAACACTTGGGCTTGAATACACACAATCAGACAAAGTAGTTAAAGCCATGGAAACAAACACAAGAGTACCGGTAATTTGGATGCAATTTCAGGATTGTACCGGATGTTCGGAATCGTTTATCCGTTCATCACAGCCAAAGACTGAAAGCGTTTTACTAGATATGATTTCACTTGAGTATTCTGAAGTTCTTTCTGCTCCATCTGGTTTCCAAGTTGAGAGCTCGATGGAACAGGTGTACAAGGATTATAAAGGTGAATATATCATTGCAGTTGAGGGAAGTATCCCAGATGATGATTCATTCTTAAGTGTTGGAGGGAAATCTGCAAAAGATACCTTCATAAAAATGGCTGAAGGAGCAAAGGCAATTATTGCTTATGGATCTTGCTCTTCATGGGGTGGAGTAGCTGCTGCTTATCCGAACCCTACAGGTGCCAAGCCAATTACAGCTCACGTGAAAAATACTCCGGTCATCCTTGTACCAGGCTGCCCACCAATAGCTGAGGTAATGACTGGTGTTATTGCCTATATTATTACGTTTGGGAAATTTCCAGAATTAGATCATCTTGGACGTCCAACATCTTTTTACCGGCACAGAATTCATGATAAATGTAACCGACGTGCTTATTTTGATGCAGGATTATTTGTTGAGAATTTTGATGATGAAGGTGCTAAGCAAGGATATTGTTTATATAAAGTTGGATGTAAAGGCCCAACTACATATAATTCCTGTGCTGAAATGCGTTGGAATGGCGGCGTGAGCTATCCAATTCAATCAGGAAATCCATGTATTGGATGTTCTGAGAAAGGTTTCTGGGATAATGGGCCATTCTTTGAAAGAAGAGCAAAAATTCCTGGAACACAAACAACTATTAATCCTGATGAGGTAGGATTAGCTGCCCTTGGACTAACTGCTGCCGGTATTGCTGTTCATGCTGCAGGAACAGTAGTCAAGAAAAAGAAAGACGACAAACGGGGTGAAGAAGAATGAGTGAACGCATAGTAGTAGATCCAATAACAAGAATAGAAGGCCACCTTCGTGTTGAAGTAAATGTTGATGAAAGTGGTGTTATCAAGGAAGCATTTAGTTCAGGTACAGCAGTTAGGGGACTTGAATTAATTGTTCGAGATCGTGACCCACGTGATGTTTGGGCATATGTACAAAGAATTTGTGGAGTTTGTACAACCGTTCATGCTCTTGCATCCGTTCGATCAGTTGAAGATGCTCTGGGTATCAAAATTCCAAAAAATGCTGAATTAATTCGAAATATCATGAACGAAGCTTTATATGTTCATGACCATGTTGTGCATTTCTATCATTTACACGCATTAGATTGGGTCGATGTGGTAAGTGCTACAAAAGCTAATCCAGCTGAAACTTCAAAGATTGCTCAATCAATTTCCAGTTGGCCAAAATCATCTCCAGGGTATTTCACTGATGTGCAAAATAAAGTAAAAAAACTTGTTGAGAGTGGTCAATTAGGTATTTTTGCAAATGGCTATTGGGGACATAAAGCCTATAAGCTTCCGCCTGAAGTAAACTTATTGGCAGTTGCCCATTATCTAGAAGCATTAGATTGGCAAAAGGAAATTGTTAAAATTCATACTATTTTAGGTGGGAAAAATCCACATCCACATTATGTTGTTGGTGGAATGGCTACTCCTCTTGATATTGATAGTGATAATGGTGTTAATGCTGAAAGATTAATGCATATTTCACAATTAATCGATCAAGGAAAAGATTTCGTAAACCAAGTCTATATTCCAGACTTACTTGCAATAGGTTCTTTCTATAAGGATTGGACATATGGTGGCGGTGTCACAAACTACTTATGTTATGGGGACTTCTCTACAAGTAGTGTCTATGATTATAAGAATTATAGAATGCCAAGAGGTGTTATCCTTAATGGTAACATTAATGAGGTTCTTGATATTGATTTGAAAGACTCTAAGCATGTTCAAGAGTTTATCGATCATTCTTGGTACACGTATGATGGCAAACAAGGTAATGGTGTTGGAAAACATCCATTCGATGGCGAAACTGCATTTAACTATACTGGACCAAAAGCTCCATTTAAACAGTTAGATACAGATAAAGAATATACATGGTTGAAAACACCACGCTGGAAAGAGAATTCAATGGAAACAGGTCCGTTGGCAAGAATGATGGTCGGCTATGCTTCAGGAAAAGACGAAATTGTTAATATTGTAGATGATACTTTGAAGAAGCTGAACCTTCCAATTTCAGTATTGCATTCAGCACTAGGCCGTACTGTTGCCCGTGGTCTTGAAACCTCATTGATTGCAGGCTGGTTACGTAATGATATGGATGAACTCTTAAAGAATATTAAGAGTGGTGACCAAGTTACATTTGACCGTACTAAGTGGGAGCCAAGTACGTGGCCTAAAAACGCAAAAGGTGTTGGCTGGATGGAAGCACCACGCGGAGCGCTAGGACATTGGATTGAAATTGAAAATGGCAAAACGAAAAACTATCAAGCTGTTGTTCCATCTACATGGAATGCTTCACCAAAAGATCATAAAGGTCAAGTAGGTGCCTATGAAGCAGCATTAACTGGTACTCTTATGTTAAATAAAGAACAGCCATTGGAAATCATGCGCATTATCCATTCCTTTGATCCTTGTCTCGCTTGTGCTGTACACTTAACGGATTTGGAAACAAATAATACGACTGAAATAAAATTAGGTTAGGAGGAGAGACTTATATGTCAGACCTCATGCCAAATTTACCAAACCAAACGCCAAATTATTATACGCCAGAAACGAATAGTGAGGCTTCGTTTCACCCTGAAAGACCTATCAAATATAAACCAGTTAATGAATCTGTAAAGGTCTATGTATGGGAATTGCCTGTAAGGATATTCCATTGGGTGAATATGTTAGCCATCATTTTATTGATGATTACAGGAGTATACATTGGAAAGCCATTTGCTTCTGCATCTATTCCTGAAGAAGCATATTACTCTAACCTCATGGGCTGGATGAGGTATATACACTTTTTTGCTGCTTTTCTATTTACTGTTAACCTGCTTTTCCGTCTTTATTGGGTATTTAAGGGGAATAAGTTTTCTACCTCAAACCCATTAAGATGGGTATTCTGGAAAGAAGTTTTTCAAACGATTAAGTTTTACTTATTCTTGAAAAATAAAAAGCCTCACTATATTGGTCATAATCCTTTGGCACAGCTTAGCTACTGGATTTTTATCGGACTTGGTTCATGGATTGTAATGCTGACTGGATTCTATATGTATACGGAGCCACAGCATGCATCATTTTGGGGAAAACTTTTCAGTTGGGTTCCATATATCTTTGGTGGTGATAGCTATACCATTCGTTCATGGCATCACCTTGCTGCATGGGGATTCATGCTATTTACCCTTATCCATGTATATATGGCATTCCGTGATGACTATCTAGAACGTAATGGATCTATCTCATCCATGTTAACAGGCTATAAGGTAGAACCAAAAAAACTAGTTGGTGGTAAAGATGAAAAATAGAGATAAAGACCAAAAGATTACTATTTTAGGAATTGGCAACACCCTCTTCTCTGATGAGGGTGTTGGCATCCACCTTTTACCGATTTTAGAAGAATCACTAAAGGGATATGAAAATGTTGAAATAATAGAAGGTTTAACAGATGGTATGAGATTGCTTGGGCCAGTAGAGGATGCAGAAAATCTAATTATCATTGACGCAATCAATGCTGGAAAAGAAGGCGGCACGATTATTTCTTTAAAGGGGGATGAAATCCCTGCCTACTTTGGAATAAAAATGTCTATTCATCAGCTTGGCTTTCAGGAAGTTCTTTTAGCAGCAAAAATGCGGGAACGTTTTCCAAAGCAAATTGTTATGTTTGGAATGCAGCCAACTTCGCTTGAATTAGGAGTTGAACTAACTGATACAAATCGAGCAAGACTTGGAGATTTAGCAGATGCCGTGATTCAACAAGTCGAACACTGGAGCCATGTATCATGAAGCGTGGAGACTTTATTAAAGAAATGGGTAACAGTCTATTTCAAACGGTAAAATCCGTCTATGAACCATTTTTAAAAGAGGATTTAGAAAAAGTGGAAGTGGTTACGGACTTAGCATTAGGTATAACATGGCTTCCATTGATGACAAAAAGTGAAACTTCTCAAAATGTAGAAATGAAGTTTGTAAACGGGAAACCAATTATAGTTTCAATGAATGAATCGAACATGCAGGCAATGAGCGGGATCTGTCCAGTATGTTCGAATATTATTATTGTTACAGCACTATATTCAAGTGGAAAATGTTTGAATTGTGAGAAAGAATACAATTTCAAAACCAATGAAGGTGAATTACAGTTGGAGTCCTTTCCAATCAAAACAAAAGATCAAATGTATTTTGTAGGATTTCAAAAGAAGAGAAATAGGTGAATGCCATGCATGAAATGTCATTAATGGGAGATATTCTCCAGCTTGTTCAGGAGGATTCTTCCCAAAAGGGGATAGAAAAGATTGGCAAGGTGGAATTAATTGTTGGGGAAATTTCAAATGCTATGCCAGATGCATTAAGGATGGCATTTGATCTATTTCGTGAACAAAATTTACATCTTTTCACTGAGAATGCCGAACTTATTATTCATCTTGAAGAAGCTGAGGCAGAGTGCATCCTATGTGGAACCCAGTATCGTCCAAGCCAAAAAATAGCCTTATGTCCAAATTGTCAAGTTCCATCAGGAAAGGTACTAAAAGGAGAAACATTTCAGGTTTTATCGTATGAAGGGAGCAATGAATAATGAAGGTAACATTAAGAACGGATGTGCTAACAAATAATAATAAAGCAGCAGAATTCAATAGAGAGCTTTTTGAAAGTACGAGGACCTTAGTTGTGAATCTTATGAGTTCTCCTGGAGCTGGAAAGACAACCTTACTCGAGGAAACTGTTAGGGCTTTGACTGAAAAATATCGGATTGGGGTCATTGAAGGAGACTTGGCTACGGAAATGGATGCTGACCGTATTCGGGCAATGGGAGCAAAGGCAGTTCAAATTAATACTCATGGAGGCTGCCATCTAGATGCTAGAATGGTAGCTGCTAGTTTAGCAGAATTTGATTTGGAAGAAATTGATATTCTATTTATCGAGAATGTTGGAAATCTTGTTTGCCCATCAGGATATGATCTAGGACAAAATCATAAGGTTGCTGTTCTTAGCGTACCAGAAGGAAATGATAAAATTCCAAAATACTCTCAAATGTTTATGAGGACAGAGCTTGTTCTTTTAAATAAAATTGATCTTTTGCCATACCTTGATTTTAGCGTTGAGGAAGCACGGAAGGATTTGTCCGAAATAAATCCGCAGTCAGAATTGTTACCTTTATCTGCGAGAACAAGAGAAGGTCTACATGAATGGTTCTCATGGATTGAAGGAGCCTATTTAAAATGCGTGCAGCAGTAAAAATAGCTGTAAGAGGCAGAGTACAGGGAGTAGGATTCCGTCCTTTCGTCTTTTTGCTTGCAGAAAAGCATCATTTAAATGGCAAAGTACAAAACAATATGGATGGTGTGAAGATACATTTAGAGGGCGAATCCACTGAAATTCAGGCTTTTCTTTCTGATTTAAAAAGTAATTCGCCAAGATTATCAAAGATTTCAGAAATACTTGTTTCGGAGGTACCCCTTCTAAATGTAGTAGGATTTTCTATCATTGAGAGTGAACGTAGTGGGACATCGATGCTCGTAATTCCAATTGATTCAGCGGTATGTGATGACTGTCTTAAAGAAATGAATGACCCAAAGGATTTTCGTTATCAGTACCCTTTTATCAATTGTACACAATGCGGTCCACGCTATACGATCATTCGTGAATTGCCTTATGATCGTTGGTTTACAACCATGGAGCATTTCAAAATGTGTCCAGATTGTAGGAAAGAATATGAAGATCCTACTAACCGCCGCCATCATGCACAGCCAATTGCCTGTCCAAAATGTGGCCCAAAGGTACGTCTGCTAAGTGGAAATGGTAATGAAGTGGGGACAGATAACCCTATTTTAGAAACTATAAACCAATTAATTGACGGGAAAATAATAGCGATAAAAGGAATTGGTGGTTACCATCTTTGCTGTGATGCCAGAAATGAAAGAGCGGTTTCTCTCTTAAGAAAAAGAAAGAGACGCCCGGAACGACCTCTAGCAGTAATGGCATCCTCTATTTCAGCCTTAAAGGAATTCGCTGAAGTAAAGGATGTGGAATGTACCCTTTTGAAAAGCCCGGAGTCTCCAATTGTGATTCTTAATAAAAGGGACAATTACGATCTGGCTTTAAATGTTGCACCAGGAATGAAAACAATTGGAGTAATGTTGCCATATACACCATTGCATCATCTTTTGTTTCATGATCCTAAAATGACGTGTCTAATTATGACTAGTGCAAACCCCTCAGGGATGCCAATTTTGTATCAGGATGACGAAGCCTTAACATACCTTAATGGAATTGCTGATTATTATCTAGTCCATAATCGAGAAATTCTCCATCCAGTTGATGATTCAGTTGTTCAAATACAGGAGGGGAAAATTGACTTTTTACGAAGATCGAGAGGCTATGTTCCAGATCCTTTTGTTTCAGAAAAGAATGTTTCAGGTATCGTAGCATTTGGCGGACAACAAAAATCGACCTTCACAATAGGCAGAAACCAGCAAATTTTTGTTGGCCCACATATTGGTGATTTAGAAAATATAGAAACAATTCAACATTATAAAACGGAATTAGAACACTTATTAAAATGGATTGAAACATCAAAATCAGTTGGAGTTATTGACGCCCATCCAGGTTACAATGTTCAAAACCTTGTAAAGGAATATGGCTTTGAACAAATTTTGGAAGTTCAACATCATCACGCACATATGGCAGCATGTTTGGATGAATATCAAATGAATAAAAAGGCATTCGGCATCATTCTAGATGGTACTGGCTACGGACTTGACGGTAACATTTGGGGTTTTGAAATCTTTTATGGAGATGAAGCCGATTTCGACCGGATGGCCCATTTACACTATACTCCCCTTCCTGGAAGTGAAAAATGTATTAGAGAACCGTGGAGAAACGCCGTGGCAATGTTAGTTTCATTGCTAGAGGAAAAAGGCTATGCGATGGCAAAGCGAGTATTTCCTAATAAAGCAAATGAAATCGATATTTTAGTTAAGATGATTGAAAAAAACGTGAACACTGTTTATGCAGGAACGTGTGGAAGATTATTTGATGCAGTAAGTGCTATTTGCGGAATTACCAGAGTATCAAGCTATGATGGAGAAGCTGCTATTAAACTATCAGAATTGGTTGATGATTCGATCATACATGAACCATATCCATTTGAACTATATGAAAAGAATCAATTATTGACTATTAATTTTTCCTCAATGCTAGAAAGCATTTCTCTTGATGTACTAAATGGTATAAATACAAAAACAATTAGCGGCAGGTTCCATGAAACGATAGTACAGGCAATTATTTATTGTATGGATCAGTTGACCTTGCAAAATTCCAAGTTGGAAAAAACAGTTGTTTTATCTGGTGGTAGCTTTCATAACCGGTATTTAAGAAAAAGATGTATACAGGAATTAACTATTCGTGATTTCACCGTCTTTACTCCAGAAAAGGTTCCGTGTAATGATGGCGGGCTTTCATATGGGCAATTAGTCGTGGCAGCAGCCAAAAGGAGGGCTTCTCAATGTGTGTTGGAGTACCAGCAAAAGTAGTGAAAAAAATGGAGTTTAGTGCTGTAGTGGATGTAATGGGTTCACAAACAACAGTTGGGACAATCTTTGTTCCAGAACTTGAGCTTGGAGATTATGTGATTGTTCATGCAGGTCAGGCCATGAGTATTGTTGATGAAACGTATGCAAAGGAAAGTGTGGAGGAATGGAGGAAGCTTGTCGATGCAAGAAATTCTGAAACAGTCTAATAATCCGGAAATTTGCAAGCCACTTGTGGAAGCTGTCATAGAGAAGGCGAAAGAATTTGAAGAAAAGTTTGGAAGAAAACCAGCATTTATGGAGGTATGTGGTTCCCATACGATGTCACTTGCAAGAACAGGCGTAAAACCATGTCTAGTGGATCATGTTAATTTAATTTCAGGACCAGGCTGTCCAGTATGTGTAACTGATCAAAAATCAATTGATGCAATGATTGCCCTTGCAGAAGGGGAAAATCGAATTATTTGCACTTTTGGGGATATGATGAGAGTGCCAGGTTCAACCAAAACATTGCTCGATTCAAAAATTGCGGGTAAAGATATTCGTGTTTTATATGCACCGGTTGAGGCTGTAAGAGTGGCTGAAGAAAATCCCGATAAAGAAGTTATTTTCCTTGGTATTGGATTTGAAACAACAATCCCTATTCTAACCCTTATGATTGGTGAGGCAGAAAAACGAGGAATTAAGAACTTTTCAATTTGGATGACTACTAAACTAGTTGAACCAGTACTTCGTTATTTACTAGATGCTGGGGAGGTTAATTTAGATGGGTTCTTGCTTCCAGGGCATGTCTCGATTGTGCTTGGTGAAGATTCCTATAAATATTTAGTTGATGAATATCATATTTCTGGGGTCATTACTGGTTTTCAAACAGCTGAATTACTATCGGGTATTTACAAATTAATTGACCTTGCCTTAAAAAAGGAAGCAGCAATTGTTAATAATCATCCCTCAGTTGTCAGTAAAACAGGAAATTTAGTTATTCATGGCTGGTTAGACAAGTATTTAACTGAGTGTGATGAAGCATGGCGTGGAATAGGAATTATTCCAAATAGCGGATTGGATTTGAAACCAGAATATGATCAGTATAATGCTAAAAAAAGGTTTACTGTTGAAATTGGTGAACCAAGAAAAACAAAATGTCGATGTGGAGAGGTAATTCGAGGTCTCATTAAGCCTAATGAATGCTCCTTGTTTGGAAAAGCATGTCATCCAATGAATCCAATCGGACCATGTATGGTTTCCGCTGAGGGTAGCTGTGCAGCACATTATCAATACATGAGGGAGAGTTTTTAATGGAGAAGTTTATTAATCTTGCCCACGGTGATGGTGGAGAATTAAGCCACCGTCTAATTAAAGATGTGTTTGTTGAAGCATTTGGTGGAGGAAATGAAGCTCTTTTTGATGCAGCGACATTAAATATACCTGGCGGCGAAATAGCTGTCACAACAGATTCATTTGTAATCAAGCCAATTTTCTTTCCAGGAGGATCAATTGGAAAATTAGCTGTTGCCGGTACAGTCAATGATTTAGCTGTAAGTGGAGCTAAACCAGTTTATCTAACATGCGGATTTGTCATTGAAGAAGGATTTTCAATTTCTGATTTAAAAAGAATTGTCACAGATATGGCGAATGAAGCAAAGAAAACTGGGGTTACCATAGTTGCTGGTGATACTAAGGTTGTAGAACGTGGAAGTGCAGATGGAGTCTATATAAATACTACCGGTATTGGCATATATGAGGAAAATATCGGGTGTAGTCTAGACTTTGAAGTGGGTGATGCGATTATTGTTTCAGGTTCTATTGGAGATCATGGTGTTGCAGTCCTTGCAGCCAGAGGGGAATTAGGAATCGACTCTCCCGTTTACAGTGACTGTGCCTCATTAAATAGAATGCTTGGAGAAGTACTGCACAATACAAATAAAGTACGGATTATGCGTGACCCAACAAGAGGAGGCCTTGCAACAACATTAGTAGAGATTGCAGAAGATTTTCAATTAACGATGAAGATTAATGAAACAGATTTACCAATAAAAGAAGAAGTTGAAGGAGTTTGTGATCTGCTAGGCTTTGATCCGCTTTATCTTGCAAATGAAGGAAAGGCTATTATTATCTTAGATAATAAAGAAAAGGAAAAAGTAATAGATATTTTAAAAGAGTTTCCTGAAGGAAAGGATGCTGTCATTATTGGTGAAATCATCGGTAGAGGAAAAGGCCAATTATTATTAGAAACTCCTTTAGGATCTAAGCGAATGCTAAATCGTTTATCTGGAACAATGTTTCCAAGAATATGCTGAAAAACCTTGAATGAGGATATAATAAATAGAGCATCGGAAATCCGATGCTCTATTTATTATAAAGAAAATAATTAAAAAATTATATAAATGAAAACACTTCCTCTGTATAATATAATATATGGAGTGGTAGGAGTGTGAATATGTCAAAAATTAAAATTGTTACTGATTCAACCTTAGATATGCCAGAAGAGGTACTAAAGAAATATGATATCGAAATGGTACCATTGTCCGTAACCATAAATGGTGAAACATATTTAGATTGCGTAGAAATTGAACCTGTTGCTTTTTTAAAAATGATGCGTGAATCTAATGAGCTACCTAAAAGCTCTCAACCCTCTGTAGGGTCTTTTCTAGAGGTGTATGATCGCCTTCATGAACAGGGATATGAAGTTTTATCCATTCACATGACAGGAAAAATGAGTGGGACAGTCCGCTCTGCAGAATGTGCTGCTCAAATGTCAAAGGCAAAAGTTACGGTCATCGATTCAGAATTTATTTCTAAGGCACTTTCTTTTCAGGTTAAAGAGGCTGCCGAGATGGCAAAACAAGGTCGCAGTGTGGAAGAAATTATTCAACGCCTTGATACTGTAAGAAGTAAATCAAGCTTGTATATTATGGTTGATACACTTGAAAACCTTGTCAAAGGAGGAAGAATTGGGAAGGGAAAAGCTTTTCTCGGCTCATTATTAAATATTAAACCTATTGCCTCTCTAGAGGGTGCAGAATATCATCCAGTTGCTAAAGTACGCAGTTATTCCCAAGTCATCAAATATTTTGCAAAACAATTTGCTGAAGATGTAAAGGATAGAACTATTCGAGGTGTAGGGATTGTACATGCTGAAGCTGGTGAGCTAGCTTTAAAAATAAAGGAATCGATTTATGAGCTTACAGGCTTTCAGGATGTTGAAATAGGCTATACTAACACAACGGTTATGGTCCATACAGGTGAAGGGGCTATTGCGTTAATGTATTATTTTGATTAATATAAACCTCCAAAGCCTTGCTTAGCAAGGCTTTTTAAAAAGTTAAGAAAGTAATAAAATTTGAATTTAGACAACTGTCTAGTTAAAATATTCATTGAATAGAAATGTAAAGACGTAGGTGATGATATGAAATTACGTTATTATTTGTGTTTATTATTAATTAGTTCTGTTCTTATTTCAGGCTGCGTTCAAAACGGGATAAAGAATGCTTTGAATTGGCAAATTAAAGATTTTAAAGTTACAAATCAAGACAATAAACCATTTGGAATGAAAAATTTAAAAGGGAAGATTTGGATATCGGATTTTGTTTTTACAAAATGTACGGATATCTGTCCACCAATGACTGCCAATATGACGAAATTGCAAAATAGAATAAAAGCAGAGGGGCTTAAAAATGTTGAGCTTGTCTCATTTAGTGTGGATCCAACAGTTGACTCCCCTGCAAAATTACATAGCTTTGCAAAACAGTACGGTGCCGATTTGAAAAATTGGGCATTCCTCACAGGATATTCTCAAAAGTTTATTGAAAATTTTGCTTTAAAAAATTATAAAACTCTTGTTAAAAAACCTGATCAAGGTGATCAAGTCATTCATGGAATAGATTTTTATCTTGTTGGTCCTGATGGGAAAATTAAAAAGTCCTATAATGGCTACGATAAAACTCCTTTTGATGAAATTATCAATGATATAAAGACGCTCCAATAGGCCCTAAAAGGGCCTGTTTTTTTATACAATAAAATCCAAGGTTTATGTGTTGGTGTTTTATGGTAATGGATTAGATTTGATTTGAATTTTTTTCCTGGTGATATAATAACTATAGTTTAGAGGCAGGTGATAAAATGAAATGGTTTATCACCTGCCTACTTTCAAGGACATCAATCAATCGCTGAAAACCTTGAACAAACTCTTGGAAAACAGGCAATTTCAGTTTTGAAGAAAAAATCTTCTACTGTTAGTAAAGAGGGGAATTAGAAATGATGAAAAACAAATGGAAGAAGGGTTTTTTTCTTTTATTAGGGATTGACCTATTTATTGTTATCCTTATTTTATTATTAATTATGGTACCTTCAGAAAAAGGGAAAAAACAAATCAATAAAACAACTAATGGGGATGTATCTTTTTATATTAAGTCTAATAAACGTGATGTAAACCGGCTGGTTAACCATTATTTAAAGAAAGAAGCAGCCAATACTCCTATTAACTATCAAGTTAATTTAGGAAATGAAGTGGAGTTATTTGGTATGATACCTTTTTTTGGAGAGAAATTAGATTTGAAGCTTTCATTTGAACCACAATCAATGGCAAATGGTGATTTAGAATTAAAACAGAAATCCATCTCCCTTGGAAGCTTACATCTTCCTGTTCCTTATGTACTTAAATTTATTAGTGAAAATTACAAGCTTCCATCAGGTGTTGAAATTCGTTCAAATGATAAATTAATTTATATCCATATGCAACAACTCAATACCAAAAGTGGGATAAAGGTGATAGTGAATAAATTTGATTTAAAAAAGGATGACATTGCTTTTACAATATTAGTTCCTGCTGAATAGGTGCCCATAAAAAAGGCACCTATTTTCATTCATTAATCTTTCAAATAGACTATTTCCATTTTCTCATTTACATTCCCTGCAATAGCAATGGTATAGACTTCATTTGCATTAAACTGAGCCTTTGGTATAGAATAAATAACTTTTTTGGTGCCAGATTCACGAATTTCAAGATCGATTGTCATCGGCGTAATTCCTAAGTACTCTGTTACTTTCATAAAGGATAACCTCTCAAATACGGTATCACGGTTTTTTACGGCTATATCCACGATAGGGGCATCCTGTTTGAGGTGAAGAAAACGAATTTTAGATTCTCCAACAGGAATGTTTGCATCATTCAAAAAGCTGCAAATCTCAAGTTTATTGGCAAAATTAAAAAGTACATAGGTATAAATTTGTTCCGGCTGAAAAGAAAGAGATTCATTCAATTTCTTAATGGTTTTCCCTTCTGAATAAAGAACTTCTAATTGATGCTTTCCTGGAGGTAAAGAAAAATATTCACTACTGGTCATATATAAAAGATTAGTTTTATACTTATTGTCCATATAAATCATCACTTTTGGAGATTCTGAAGAAGCATGGAAAAAGCGAATTTTACTTTCCTTATTTCGTCCTCCTCCGTTAGTGGCTTGTTCCAGAAAGTGAGGGATGTTATTCATCATAGCATTTTCCTCCTAGTTACATTTCTTTTTATTCAAGTTTAACTTAGGATAAATTGAAGATTTTATTTTATTCTATGAAGAAAGTTCGATCATTTTTATCTTTTTCATTTTTTTTGTATACTTGATTTCAGAGGTGATTACAATGGATAAAAATGTAGAAGTAGCAATATTTGCAGGTGGGTGTTTTTGGTGTATGGTAAAACCATTTGATGAACAGCCCGGTATTTTGAAGGTATTATCAGGTTATACAGGAGGGAACATTCCTAATCCAACATATGAACAGGTATGTTCGGGAACAACTGGACATTATGAAGCAATACAAATCACATTTGATCCTACTATTTTCCCATATGAAAGATTATTGGAGCTTTACTGGCAGCAAATTGATCCGACAGATTTAGGCGGACAATTCTACGACAGAGGACAATCCTATCAAACCGCTATTTTTTATCAAAACGAAAAACAAAAGAAGCTTGCAGAGGAATCAAAAAAACAATTACAAGAAAGCGGAAGGTTTTCAAAGCCAATTGTTACTCCCATTTTACCTGCAAAGGATTTTTATGCTGCTGAGGAATATCATCAACATTATTATAAAAAGAATCCAACTCATTATGAATCCTATCACGTAAGCTCCGGACGTGCAGGTTTCATTAAAAGTCATTGGGAGAATTCAAATGAAAAATAAGGATCTTTCTCTGCTTAGAAAGGAATTAACACCTATACAGTTTGAGGTTACACAAAATAATGCAACAGAACCTCCATTTAAAAATGAATATTGGAATGAATGTAGACAAGGTATTTATGTAGATATAGTTTCTAGAAAGCCTTTATTTAGTTCAACTGATAAATTTGATGCGGGATGCGGATGGCCCAGCTTTACAAAACCAATTAATTTAGATGAAGTGTCCGAGAAAACTGATTTAAGTCATTTTATGATTCGGACGGAAGTCAGAAGCCAGTCAGCAGATTCTCACTTAGGCCATGTTTTTAATGATGGACCAGATCCAACAGGACTGCGCTATTGTATAAATTCAGCTTCTTTAAAGTTTATTCCATTAGAAAAACTTGATGAAGAGGGGTATGGTGAATATAAACATTTATTTGAGAAAGAGTAAAAGCCGCTATTTTGCGGCTTTTACTCTTTCTTTATTTTGGCAGTGCGAAAAAAGTAATAGTTACCTGAATAGCTTAAACAAAGAATTGTTTGGAAGCTTACTATTATACTTTAAAATTACTCATCAATTGACGAAGAATATCTGCCTGCCTTGATAGTTCTTGAGCAGCAGTTGTCACTTGCTCCATTGCTGCTGAACCTTCCTCAGCAGCAGCGGCTGTTGTTTCGGTATGGGAAGAGGTTTGAATGGAAATAGTAGCCATTTCATTAAAAGATTCGGAGACCTCTTCGCTTAAAGTAAGGGTTTTATCAATTTGAGTGGCCATATTACCGATAATCAAAACAGTGTCATCAATTTTTTCTAGGATTTTATTTAAAGAAGAACTAGTTTCAAGTGCTGTTTCAACACCTTGCTTAACTTCTACTACGCCTTGATGATTCTGTGAAATGATTTGATTAATTTCTGTTTGGATATCTGTGACAATATTTGTGACCTCCTTTGCTGAATTTTGTGATTGTTCAGCCAGGTTTCTAACTTCATCTGCTACAACCGCAAAACCTTTTCCATGTTCACCTGCTCTTGCTGCTTCAATGGCCGCATTTAGCGCTAAAAGATTTGTTTGATTCGATATTTCTGTAATGGTATTAATGATGTGATTGATTTCCAAAGATTTTTTCCCAAGTGCCTCAATTAACCTTGTATTCTCTGAAATCACTTTCTCAATTGAATGCATTTTTTCCTCAGATAAACGAACAAATTTGTCACCATTATTGGCTGCACTTTTCATTTCTTCAGATGCGGTCTTAACAGATTCAGCTTGAACAAATAATTGATTAGCAACTTCGGATAACTGCTTCATTTTCTTAGTTGAATTGGTCATTTGTTTAGTAGAGATTTCAACAGCTGAAGCAACTTCTCCAGAGGTTTCAGCAATAGAAAGAATGGTCTTAGCAGTTTGTTCAGAAGAAGCAAATAGCTCCTGGCTACTTGCTGATACATTTTCGCCTAGAAAAGAAATTTGTTTGACTAATTCTGCTATTCCTTCAATTAATAAGTTAGTATCACCTGCTAGACCAGCCAATTCATCCTTAGTTTTTATTTGAATTCGTTTTGTTAAATCTCCTCCTGCATTCGCAATATCAATGATGGATTCACTTATTCTTCGAACATTTTTTCTTAGATTTCTTGATAAGGTAAATCCTAAGAAAATAGCTAACAAGAGGGCAAGCCCTGATAAAATAGATGTACCAACACGCCCCATCACGATTTCTTGATTTAGCAAGTCAATTTTTGATTGAGTTTCATTATGTTGTCGTGCGTTAAATACACGCAAAGCTTCCTGTAATTGTACATTTATTTTGTAGCCATCAGAGGAATTAATCATGGCAGAGGCTGCTTCTAAGCTATTATTTCTCCTTGTATCAATAATTTGGTCTATCCACTGCAACCATTGTTTATAACGATCCTCAATCCTTTTCCAATCGGTTAGTTGTTGTGGATTTCCCTTTATGGTTGATTCCATTGTCTGAAAACTATCTTCAATTGCATTTTTACCATTGCCATAAGGAGCTAAAAATGACTCGGACCCGGTTATAACAAACCCTCTTTCTCCATTCTCGATATCGGAAATGGATTTAGAAACTATGTCACTTTGTTGTGATATGGCCATGTCATGACTTAATATTGAATCTAATTCCCCTTTTAAGGATTGGACATTTAGAAACGAGGTAACATAGATTGCAACAATACTAATAATTAGAATACCGAAAGATAAAATAATTTTTCCACGAATGGTGCGTCCAAATTGAAGAAATTTCCCCATGGTATTTCCCCCTTGTTTATATTTCTATATATCTATCATAAAGTAGTGTTTTTTTTACGACAAGAGAGGATAGGAAAATAATGTCGAAAAAGAAAGAAAAATATTGTTTTTCGCGGAGCACATTTATTTATAGTAAGAATTTGTTAAAATGGTAACATGCAAAAGGTAGGGGGGATTGTATGCTTCCAGAAAGATTAAGACAAGGTGATGAAATACGGGTAATTGCACCATCAACAAGCTTAGCAGTCGTAAAGGACAAACAGATAGATATTGCTTTAGATCGATTTAACCGTTTAGGATTTAAAATTACTTTTGGTAAAAATGTATTTACACACAATGAATTTTTTAGTTCATCGATTGAGGAAAGAATGGAGGATTTATTTGATGCATTCACAGATAAGAACGTGAAGGCGATTTTAACATCCCTTGGAGGCTATAATTCTAACCAGTTATTAAAGTATATTGATTTTGATTTAATTAGGAAAAATCCTAAAATATTCTGTGGCTATAGTGATATAACCGCTTTATCTGCTGCCATTTATAAAAAAACCGGATTAATAACATATTCTGGGCCATTTTTCTCTAGCTTTGGAATTAAATATGGTTTTGATTATACTCTTCATGCCTTTTTAGAGGCTGTTACGAATGATGCACCATTTGAAGTAATACCCTCCAAAGCTTGGAGTGATGATCCATGGTACTTAGATCAGGAAAAAAGGGATTTTGTTGAACAGGATGGATATTTGGCAATCCAAGATGGTGTAGCGAGGGGTAGATTAATAGGTGGAAATTTATCAACACTAAATCTTCTTCAAGGCACTGATTATATGCCAAATTTACATAATTCCATATTATTCATTGAAGATGATCATGAAAGCCATGCTCTTTCATTTGAAAGAAACCTGCAATCTCTTCTTCATTTGCCTACTGCTGCTGGAATAAAAGGAATTTTAATCGGAAGATTTCAAAAAGATTCAAACATGACCGAACATGCATTAAAGCAAATTATTGATTCAAAAAAAGAAATTCAAAACATACCTGTTATTGGAAACGTTAATTTTGGACATGTCCAGCCAATTGTTACGCTACCATTTGGGGCAATAGCACATATTTCTGCAATTAATGGAAATACTAGAATCACAATTGAACAAAATAAAGGCATTCATCAGTAAAATATGATGAATGCCTTTTTCTAGTATGTATTTTCACTATTGTTAATGATGTATTCCTTCATGCCATGTTGGCTAAGAAAATTCCTAACAGTTTCTTTTGAAATTCCTAATTTCTTTGCTTCTAAAATGAGTGCCACCCATTCAACATCCATTTTCTCTTCAATAAAATCAGTCCTAACCAAGGTCCCACCCCTAAAATACAAAATGTATTCAGGCAGCCCGGCTGTCATTGCAATCGTATTTAAAATCGTACTTTAGCATTAGACCCGCAGCTTTGCGTCCCTATCTTTCAATAGGTTTGCTATTTTCTGAAGTTTCGCACTACTTTAGTTTCAATTTTATAATGTTCTGGTAATTACTATAACTTAGAATTAAATCTTATAAAGATATTATAATTAGTTCTTTAAGATTAGCGTGTTGTTTCTTGTCAAATTTAAATACTAAATATGCTTTTTTTTTAAACAAATTAGCTTAAATAGTTACAATAAACGAGGGTGGAATAAAGGATATTAATGTAAAAATGACCATAAAATGGGAAAGTGGATAAAAAACGGAGGAGAATTGTCGAATTGTTAATGTAAAAGGAATTTGTTCATAAACTAAAGATATTTTTCGATAAATAGCTATTTTACTTACGCTTTTGGTAAATTTAAAAGGCATACATTTGTATGCCTTTAATTTTCAGTATTATTTTGATGAACTCTCCATTTTTGAAATTCAAGAAATTCTCGGAATTGTTCTTTTGAAATTCCAGAATTCATTGCTTCTTTAACTATGCTCATCCAGTCACCATCTAATTCTTCTTTATTAATTTGCTCGTGGATTAATAAATCAACAGGAATATTTAGAACAGATGCAATTTTTTCAAGGAATTGTATTGAAGGATTCCTTTGTAAATTCCTCTCAAGTGAGCTTATATACGATTTAGCAACTCCAGCCTTATCAGCTAGTTCGGATAAGGACATTTTTTTTTCTTGGCGAAGTTTTTTAACACGATCACCGATCATTGGGTTTCACACACCTAACCATCATAGATACATTTATCTTATCAAAAATGTCGAAAAAGTTCCATATTAAGAACATCAAAATATAAAAATGATTATTACTACCCATATTTTTAGTTGAATTTTATTCATTTAGTCTTTTGGATTTGAAGCTGCTTTTTTCTTATTCACAATGTAAATAAGATGAAAGAACCGATGATTAATATCATACAATTTACTATATTGTCCTTACTTCAAAAGGGAAGGGGAGTGGCAAGGGCTGTGGAAAAATCTTTTTTGATTAAACCAATACTTGATGAAGCTTACCCAATTATTGATTATGGGAAAGGAATTTATCTTTATGATTTGGGAGGAAAAAAATATCTCGATGCTGCATCAGGTGCAGTAACAGCGAATATTGGTCATGGTATTCAAGAAATTATTGATGCAATGCTAAAACAAGCAAAAAAAGTTTCGTTTGTATACCGATCTCAATTTACAAGTGAAGCTGCAGAAGGGTTGGCAAGAAAAATTGCTGAAATGTCTCCCGGAGATCTTAATTGGTGTTTTTTTGTTAATAGTGGTTCAGAAGCTACTGAAACTGCTATGAAAATGGCTATTCAATATTGGCAGGAAAAAGGAATTCAATCGAAAACGAAAATAATTTCTAGATGGGTTAGTTATCATGGAATAACACTAGGGGCATTGTCAATGTCAGGCCATTCAGCAAGAAGAGCCAGGTTTAGCCCACTTTTAGAAGAGTGTCCCGTCATAAATCCATCTTATTGCTATCGTTGCCCCTACCAGCTTACTGCTCCAGACTGCCAATATTTATGTGCTCAAGAATTAAAAACTACTATTAACCGTATTGGTGCAGATAAAATTGCTGCTTTTATTGCTGAACCAGTTGTTGGTGCAGCGGGTGGAGCCATTGTGCCTCCAAAGGATTATTTTAAAGTAATCAAAAAAATCTGCGAAGAAAATGATATCCTCTTTATTGCAGATGAAGTTATGACAGGATTCGGAAGGACGGGAACCGTTCTAGCAATTGAGAATTGGGACGTTATTCCCGATATTGTAGCACTTGGAAAAGGAATGGGTGCTGGTTATGCACCAATTGCTGCTGCATTAGCAAGTGAAAAAGTCATGGAACCTATATTAAGTGGCTCAAAATCAGTAATGAGTGGGCACACTTTAAGTGCAAATCCCCAGTCATGTGCCATATCCCTCGCAGTATTAGAATATCTTGAGAAAAATATGATTATAAAAGAAGTCGGATGGAAGGGTGATTATTTAAAAAATCACCTTAAAAAAATAAAAGAACAATTTTCATTTGTCGGAGATATACGTGGTATAGGTTTAATGTATGGAATAGAATTTGTAAAAGACCGTAAAAGTAAAGCCCCTTTTTCTCGTAAATCAATGGTCACACAACAAATTATTAACATTGCAAAGAAAAACGGACTGTTAATATATCCTGCAGGTGCTGGAATAGATAGTATAAATGGTGACGCCATCATCATTTCCCCCCCACTAACCATTACAAAGAATGAAATAGATGAGTTAATCACTCTTCTACATGATACACTTCAAACTTTTTCATGCTCACAAAGCCACAACTAAATTCCGGAGGTGACTAAATGGAAAATTCCTTTGGAAAAATAACAACCCTAGAGAAAGCAATGGAATTTTTTTATAGCGGAATGACCCTTATGTTTGGCGGGTTTGGTGGAGTAGGGACCCCTCCGACATTAGTTGATGGAATCCTAAAAAAAGGGATAAACAATTTAACATTAATAGGAAACGATACGGGGTTTCCAAATATAGGAATAGGTAAGTTAGTTAGCCGAAATCGAGCTGCAAAAGTAATTGTGTCCCATATTGGCTCAAATCCCGTAGCTGGAGAATTGATGAATGAAGGGCAGATAGAAGTAGAGTTTTCTCCGCAAGGTATTTTAGTAGAAAGAATTCGAGCAGGGGGTATTGGCCTCCCAGGCTTTCTCACTGATATTGGGTTAGATAATGAAGTGATTTCAAAAAATAAACCCCAATTTCAATTAGATGGGAAAAACTATCTAGTTGAAAAGGCATTAACAGCAGATGTTTCCATTGTGTATGCCAAAAAAGCAGATCCATATGGAAATTTGATTTATGACAAAAGTGCTAGGAATACCAATCCACTTGTTGCTATGGCAAGTAAAATAACAATTGCTGAGGTAGAGGAAATAGTGCCTATCGGCAGTCTTAATCCAGAAGAAATTGTTACACAAGGTGTATATATTGATTATCTCATTCCTTCAAAGGGGGTAAATTGGACGTGGGCATGGGAGTAGACTTTCGTTATCGGATGGCAAAAAGAGCTTCCGAAGAAATAAAAAATGGGATGCTAGTAAATCTGGGTATTGGCATCCCTTCGCTTGTGCCTAACCATTTACCAGAAAATATGCATGTGATCTTTCATTCGGAAAATGGAATTATTGGGATGGGCCCTAGCCCGGTAAAAGGGGAAGAGGATAGCAATCTATGTAATGCAGGTGGTTTTCCTGTGACAATTCAAAGTGGAGGTTCCTATTGTGATAGTTCAATAGCCTTTGGAATGATTCGAAAAGGGAAAGTGGATTTAACTATTTTGGGATCGCTTCAGGTTAGTTCAAAAGGGGACCTTGCAAATTGGATTGTACCTGGTAAAAAAGTACCGGGAATGGGTGGAGCTGTTGAACTGGCCCAAAAGGCTAAGAGGGTTGTTGTTGTCATGAACCATTGTGATAAATCGGGGATTTCAAAAATCGTTAAAGAATGTTCTTACCCATTAACCTCTTCCAAATGCGTGAATCTTATTATTACCGAAATGGCGGTATTTAAGATTCATGTGGAAGAACTATGGTTAACAGAATTGTTTAAGGGAATTGAATTATCGGATGTTATTGAAAGAACAAACTGTGAATTCCGGGTTAATGAATATTACCGAAGTATTCCTTACTAACAAGAAAAAAAGGAGTGGCCGGAGTGACAGAAAATATGAATCTTGTTAAACAATGGATTCTGGAAAACAAAGAAAAAGGAACAAAGCTTTTACAAGCGTTGGTTCGGGAAAATAGTACTAGAGGAAATGAAAGTAGCGCCCAAGCCATTATCATTGAGAAATGCAGACAGCTTGGCATGGAGCTGGATATTTGGGAGATTGATGAGGAAGAACTACGAAAACACCCTTCCTACTGTTCAGACCGTGAAAATTTTGAAGGGAATCCAAATGTAGTCGCTGTTCTAAAAGGAGCTGGCGGAGGGAGGTCGATTATTTTAAATGGCCATATCGATGTTGTACCAACAGGTGATCACACAAGCTGGGTAAAAGACCCCTTTAGCGGACATATTGAGGATGGAAAGTTGTACGGGAGGGGTTCGACCGATATGAAGGGTGGCACTGTCGCCTTATTATTAGCTATTGAATCCTTAATTAAAACAGGAATTCGTTTAAGGGGAGATATTCTATTTCAAAGTGTGATTGAAGAGGAAAGTGGCGGTGCGGGGACGCTGGCCACTGTTTTAAGGGGATATAAAGCCGATGGTGCTATTATCCCTGAACCGACAAATTTGAAAATTTTCCCGAAACAACAAGGATCTATGTGGTTTAGGATAAGAATTAAAGGAAAATCAGCACATGGTGGAACAAGGTATGAAGGGGTAAGTGCAATTGAAAAGGCCATAATGGTTATTGAAGCTTTACAAGAATTAGAGCAAACTAGGAATAATAAGATAAAAGACCCTCTCTATAAAAATATCTCTATTCCTATCCCTATTAATATCGGAAAAATAAATAGTGGTGAATGGCCATCCTCTGTTCCAGATACAGCAACCATTGAAGGGAGAATAGGTGTTGCTCCTGAGGAAACAATTGAAGCAGCACAAAAAGAAATGGAAAATTGTTTACAAATCATATGTAAAGGGGATAAGTGGTTAGAAGCTAACCCCCTTGAAATCGATTGGTTTGGGGGAAGATGGCTTCCTGGAAATATTGATAATCAGCATTCTTTAATTCATGTACTCTCAAATAGTTTTACAGAAGTAATAGGGAATAAACCTATAATTGAAGCAAGTCCATGGGGAACTGATGGTGGAATTCTATCAAAAATCGGTAATATTCCTGTCGTTATTTTTGGACCTGGAATAACAACAGCAGCACATGAAGCAAATGAATATATTCATCTTGAAGATGTATTCAGGGCAAGTGAAATTATTGCTTGTACAATGATGAAATGGTGCGGGGTAGCAGACAAAAGGGGGGATTTTTAATGGGGTCAATCCAAATGAAGACAGAATTACCTGGTCCTAAGGCAAGAGAATTGCTTTCTCGAAAAGAGCAGGCTGTCCCTAAAGGACCTTTTAATACGATTCAGACGTTTGCCGTGAAAGGAGAAGGGGCCCTTATTATAGATATTGATGGAAATACATTTATAGATTTTGCAGGTGCTATTGGAACCTTGAATGCGGGACATTGCCCTCCTAGAGTAGTTAAAGCCCTCCATCGCCAAATTGATTCCTATCTACACCCATCCTTTCATGTCATGATGTATGCGCCGTATATAGCTCTTGCAGAAGCATTAAACCATATCACACCTGGAACTCATCAAAAGAAAACCTTCTTTTTAAACAGTGGAGCTGAGGCCGTTGAAAATGCTGTGAAAATTGCTCGTAAATATACAGGAAGAAAAGGTATTATCTCGTTTGAACGCGGCTTTCACGGCCGTACGTATATGGCAATGTCTTTAACTAGTAAGGTTAAACCGTATAAATATGAGTTCGGCCCGTTTGTCCCTGATACGTATAAGTATCCATATCCCTATTACTATCGTACTGATTTTTCTAACTCTGAACAGTTAGACATTGCACTATTGAAGGGCTTTAAAACCTTTTTTCAGAGTGAAGTTCCACCTGAGGAAATTGCTGCTATCATTTTAGAGCCAGTTCAAGGTGAAGGTGGATTTGTGATTCCATCAACCAGATTTGTCCAAGGGATTAAGGAAATATGTGAGGAAAATGGAATTTTATTTATTGCTGATGAGATTCAAACAGGTTTCGGAAGGACAGGAAAAATGTTTGCAATTGAACATTTTAACATTGTTCCTGACGTAATGACTATGTCAAAGTCCATTGCGGCAGGGCTGCCAATTAGTGCAGTGACAGGGCGCGCGGAGATTATGGATTCTGCTAATGTTGGTGAGATTGGGGGAACATATGGTGGAAGTCCCTTAGGCTGTGTTGCAGCCCTCGAGGTATTAAAGACTATTGAGGAGGATGGGCTGCTGAAACGTGCAAACGTGATTGGTAAAGTATTTCAAGAACGTTTTAAAATTCTAAAAAATCGCGTTCCACAAATTGGAGATGTCCGGAGCCTTGGGGCAATGTGTGCGATTGAATTTGTAAAAGATCCCATTTCGAAGGAACCCCATAAAGAACTTGTTAATGAAATTCTGAATACTGCTCATAAAAATGGTTTAGTTATTATGTCAGCAGGTTTATATGGAAATGTCATCCGTTTATTAACACCACTAGTCATTACCGATAAGCAATTAAACGAAGGAATTTCTGTTTTGGAAAAAGCAATTATTGAATGTTGTCAGAAGGAAGAGCTTATTCCTTAAAACAAGGCAATGGTCGTAGAATATGTCAAAAGCGAAAGACAATTAACAAGCAAGGGGGATTTACGTTGAAGCAATTATTATGGATTGATGGACACTTCCAAGAAACACCTTCATATATGGAACTGAGGAGTCCATTCAATCATGAAAAATTAGCAGATGTTGCTGTTGCAAGTCGTGAAGATGTTATGGCTGCTATTTCTGCAGCACAAAAAGCCGCAAAGATATTTGCAAAAATGCCCTTATATGAAAGAGCAGAAATATTAGAAGGCGTTTCAACTATTTTAAAAAAGGAAAGAGAAGAATGTGCACGAATCATTTCAAGAGAGGCAGCTAAACCAATTAAAGCTGCTCGTGCAGAAGTAGATCGGACCATTATGACATACAAGTTTGCTGCAATGGAAGCACGAAGAATTCATGGGGAAACAGTTCCAATGGACGCAGCTCCTGGGGGTGAAGGCAGAGTAGCCTTTACGATAAAAGAACCATTAGGCGTTATTGCAGCCATCACCCCGTTTAATTTTCCTATGAATTTGGTTGCACATAAAGTAGGGCCTGCAATAGCAGCGGGTAATACTGTGGTCCTTAAGCCTGCAAGCCAAACTCCACTGTCCGCTTATAAAATAGCAGAGGTATTTGAAAGGGCTGGACTTCCTAGTGGAGTTTTAAATGTAATTACAGGAAGCGGAAGAAAAATTGGGGACTTATTAGTAAAGGATGAAAGAATTAAAATGGTTACTTTTACAGGAAGTCCTGAGGTTGGAAAAAATATAAGGGAAAATGCTGGTTTAAAGAGAGTGACTCTTGAATTAGGCTCAAATTCAGCGGTAATTGTTGAAAATGGAGTAGCCGTGGATAAAGTAGTTCCTAGAATTGTGAATGGTGCATTTGCATATCAAGGGCAGGTCTGCATTTCTGTCCAACGTGTGTTTGTGCATTCTTCTATATTTGAAATGTTTGTGGATGAATTTGTTAAGGAGACTTCCAAGTTAGTAACTGGGGACCCACTAAAGGATGACACGGATCTTTCTGCATTAATATCAGTTGGAGATGGAGATAGGGTAAGGGATTGGATTGAAGAGGCTGTATCAAATGGAGCTGCTTTAAAGCTGGGAGGTACCTTGCAAAATGGGATACTTCAACCAACCGTTCTAACACATGTCCCAAGTAATGTTAAGGTGTCCTGTGAAGAAATCTTCGCACCTGTAGTTTCTATTAACCCTTACCAAACTATTGATGAAGCGATAATTTTGGTAAACGAATCAAAGTACGGCCTACAGGCGGGAATATTTACAAATGATATTCATCATGCTCTCCAGGCTGCAAAAGAGCTTGAAGTTGGTGGAGTCATGATTAATGAAATACCAACCTTCCGTGTAGATCAAATGCCATATGGCGGTGTGAAAATGAGTGGAATGGGGCGCGAAGGGATTAAGTATGCAGTAGAAGAAATGACCGAATTAAAATTGATAAGTTTTAATACCAATTAAAGATCCATGTCTGGCCGCATTGGCCGGGCATTTTTTACAAGTGGAGGGAAAGAGATGAATGAAATAGCTTCAACTATTACAATTCGAGAAAACAATTGTTATCTAGATGTTTATATGGATCCTTTTAATAGGCGCTTACGACTTGATGATTATCGAGGAAATATGTGGGCAATCATTCAAAGGCTGGAGGAATTTGCACACAAACATCATGTAGAAAAGGCCATTGTAAAGGGAAGGCAAGAGGATCTGTTTTATTTTCTTGAAAAAGGCTTTTTGCCTGAAGCAATTGTAGACAAATACTTTCTCGGCTCCAATGCATACTTTCTTTCAAAGTTCTATGCGATTGAAAGGAAGAAAAGTGACCAGTGGATAAAAGAGGACGGTATACTCGATAGCATTAATAAGTTGAGCTTATCAAGCGAGTCCATTTTTCCTCCAAAGGAATATGTTTTAAGCAAAGTTGATGAAAGTCATGCATCAGAGCTTTCAGCCTTATATGATAAGATTTTTCCCGTCTATCCAACACCACTTCGCGATCCAGAATATGTTAAGAAAACAATAAAGAATGGAACCATTTATTATGCTTTTTTTTATAAGGGAGGGATGATCAGCGTAGCCTCGGCTGAAATAAATAATTTTTATAAAAATGCAGAGTTAACCGACTGTGCTACCATTTTTGAACATCGTAAACATGGATTAATGAAATTTATCCTTCAAGAGCTTGAAAAGGATTTGAGGTTAAAAGGAATTTTTTGTTCCTATTCAATTGCAAGAGCACAATCTTTTGGAATGAACGCAGTTTTATTTCAATTAGGATATCGTTATAGGGGGCGGTTTATGAATAACTGCTTTATCTATGAAAAGTTAGAAAATATGAATATGTGGGTGAAAAATTTGGCAAGCTGCTGAAGTTCCAGCATAGTTGCCGAATTTCCAGCATCCACTTCCTTAGTGATCATTCAATGGGGAGGTGAATATATGGTTAAATTGCAAGAATTATCAAAAGAAGTTTTAACCGCTATTTTGAAAAGCATTGATGAAGGAATTCACGTTGTAAATACGGAAGGAAGTACTATTTTTTATAATGAGGTAGCGGCGCGGCATGATGGTTTGTCTGTTCAGGAAGTGCTTGGAAAACCATTGCTTTCGGCTTTTCCATCCCTTTCAGAAGAATCTAGTACCTTATTAAAAGTAATGAAAACAGCCAAACCAATCTATAATCAAACACAGGTTTATTTAAATATGTATGGTAAAAGAATTGATACAATCAATACCACCCTGCCCATCATGATTGGAAATACAATAGTTGGTGCAGTTGAAATTGCAAAGGACTATTCAAGAATGAAGCTTTTAGCGGAACGCCTGCTAGAATTACAAAAAAGCTTGAAACAAAATAATGTAAAAACACTTGTTAAAAGTGTTCATTTTACATTAAGTGATTTGAAAACAAAAAATAATGAATTTATTCGATTAAAGGAAGAGGCTAGAAAATTAGCAAAATCATACTCTCCTATTCTTATTTATGGTGAAAGTGGTACTGGTAAGGAGCTATTTGTTCAGGGAATTCATTATGAATCAAAAAGGGCTAATGGTCCTTTTATAGCACAAAACTGTGCTGCAATTCCTGAAACATTATTAGAGAGCATTCTTTTTGGAACTGCAAAAGGCAGTTATACAGGTGCGGTGGAAAGAAAAGGATTATTTGAACTGGCAGACGGTGGAACCTTATTCCTTGATGAACTGCATGCAATGCCAATGGAACTTCAAGCCAAACTTTTAAGAGCAATTGAGGATGGATTGATAAGAAGAGTAGGTGGATCACAAAATATAACGGTAGATGTTCGTGTGATTTCTGCCATAAATGTACATCCAAGGATAGCCATGGAAGAGCATAAGCTTCGTCCCGATTTGTTTTATCGTTTAAATGTGTTTACTTTTGCATTACTTCCATTAAGAGAAAGAAAAGAAGATATTCTTTATCTAACGGAATATTTTATTCGAACATATAATCATACATTAAATAAACAAATTAGTGGGATTGATAAAGGGCTTAAACTTATTTTTTTGAAATATTCATGGCCAGGAAATGTTCGTGAACTCAAACATACGATTGAATATATGATGAATATTTGTGAGGAAAATGTCCTTTCAGAAAAAAATTTACCTGTTATGATGAGGCAACTTAAAGGAATTCCTACAATCGAATTTGAAACACACTCGTCTTCCCTTCGGGATAATTTGGAAGCACTTGAGAAAAAATTAATTACAAATTCCTTAGAAGCTGCAGGTGGGAATATTAATCATGCTGCAAAACTATTAGGGATTCCTAGACAAACATTACAGTATAAAATAAAAAAATATATGTAAAACAGGGTGCTGAATAGTAAGCACTTTCTACAATGTTCAAATGATTAAAATGGGTTATTTCCACTAATATCACTTTGATCTTAGATTGGCACGAAAATTGCATCAAAAAGATCAAAGGGTAAAAGGAGGAAATGTTCATGAAGCCATTTTTATATAAACCGAAAAGAAATTGGAAGAAAGTTGAATTGTGGAAGGATGTTACTGATGAACAATGGAATGATTGGCTATGGCAATTAACGAATACCATCCGTACACTAGAAGACCTAAAAAAAGTTATCAACTTAACACCTGAAGAAGAAGAGGGAGTAAAAATCTCCACAAAGACAATCCCATTAAATATCACTCCATACTATGCCTCTCTTATGAATCCTGATGATTCGCGGTGTCCAATTAGAATGCAATCTGTTCCCATTTCAAAGGAAATTTTGAAAACAAAATATGATTTAGAAGACCCGTTATATGAGGATGAAGATTCTCCTGTACCTGGATTAACCCACAGATACCCAGATCGTGTCCTATTTCTTGTCACAAATCAATGTTCCATGTATTGCAGATATTGTACAAGAAGGCGCTTCTCAGGACAAATTGGGATGGGTGTCCCTAAAAAACAGTTAGATCATGCGATTTCTTATATCCGCCAAACACCACAGGTCCGTGATGTGTTAATTTCTGGTGGAGACGGACTTTTGATAAATGATCAAATAGTAGAATATATTCTAAAAAATTTAAGGGAAATTGACCATGTTGAAATTATCCGAATTGGTACAAGAGCACCAGTCGTATTTCCACAAAGAATTACTGAAAATCTTTGTGCTATTTTAAAAAAGTATCATCCAGTTTGGTTAAACACGCATTTTAATACTTCATTTGAAATCACTGAGGAATCAAAAAATGCCTGTGAAATGCTTGTAAACGCTGGTGTTCCAGTGGGCAACCAATCTGTTATTTTGGCGGGAATAAATGATTCAGTCCCTATTATGAAAAAACTTATGCATGATTTAGTGAAGATTAGAGTTCGTCCCTACTATATTTTTCAATGTGATCTTTCAGAGGGGATTGGTCATTTCCGTGCACCTGTTTCTAAAGGTCTGGAAATTATTGAAGGTTTGCGGGGGCATACAAGTGGATATGCTGTACCAACCTTTGTTATTGATGCTCCTGGTGGTGGGGGAAAAATTGCTTTACAGCCAAATTATGTACTATCACAAAGCGCTGAGAAGATTGTTTTGCGGAATTTTGAAGGGGTCATTACATCATACCCTGAACCAGAAAATTATATAGCAGGAAGAGCAGAAAGCTATTTTAAAGAATATTTTCCTGAATTGGAGGAAAAAAGGTCCAAAACAGGAATTGCAGGCGTCATGAATGATCAATTTTTTAATTTAGTCCCAGAAGGATTAACAAGACTTAATCGTCGAAAGGAATATAATCATAATCCAGAACATCATTCTTTAAAGGATTTTCGTGCAAAACGAGATGAGATGAAGGAAAAGAAATTTAAAGCCATCGAAAAAAAATATTCTAAACATGACCAAGTAGAAAATGGAGGTGATTTAGATGGCTAATGGTTGTGAATGGTGTGGTAGTCAAAATATTCATTTATCTATAGGTAGAGTTTTTTGGGAGATGCCTGATGGAACAAGGGCAATTGAAATTACAGAAACGCCAACATTGTTTTGTCATGATTGTAAAATGGTTTATCAAGAAGAAAAAATGGTAAAGGACATAGAAAATCAACTATTTTTAATTGATACAAAACAAATTGGAAACAAAATTTCTTTTCATGACTTAATGAATAAGCCACGTATATTGAAAAAGAATTATTTCGACTTTTCCTCATAAAGGTCCCAATTCCGATAATTTAACTGACTGGACGGTAGCAGTACTTTTGGTTATAGTATTTCTAAGAAATGAAAGTTTAATTTGAAAGGCGATAAATGATGAGTAAAACCTTTTATCATTTTTTAATGAAATACCGTCATCCCTCACCTAAGGATGCTATAAGTATATTCGCAAATCATGCCTACGAGGATCACAGCTTTCCAAAGACCTCTGAAGATTATCATGAGATTAGCAGCTACCTGGAATTAAATGGCCATTATTTGCATAGTATGTCTGTTTTTGATGAGACATGGGATTTATACCTACAATCAGAGCAGAAAGTTTAATATTTTTTACAACGCTTCAGAATTGAATGAGGCGTTTTTTCTTTTTCAATGGAGGAAGCGATACCCAAGATGTTGCATATAATGTGGTAATTAAATTTCACGACTCATCATTGAGAGGATGGAGGAGCATGGATAAAAGGAAAAAACCGAAATATAAAATCGGTGATACAGTCGTGATAACGATGTATGGAACTGTAGGGAAAATTACAGATGTAAAGTGGCTTGATAGAAAGTATGTGTATGAAGTAAATAGAAGTCAAGATTTGTATGTGGAAACGGGGCTTCAATTGTTATCTGAATACGAAGGAAATGTAATGGAACAAGAGCAAATTGATATTGAATATAAGTTTTTTTTCGGAGATTTAGTTCAGGTAAGTGGGTATGGCGCAAATTTATTTAAGGTAGTTGGGTTCCGAACAGAAATTTGGCGATATAAGGAAGATGCATGGGAAGATGTTATTTATGAACTATCCCGAATAAGTGACGGAGAGTGGCTCGAAGCTGATGAGGAAGAACTTACTCTTGTTGCAGATGCAGATAGTGCAGACACCATTATCCAAAAACTAGAGCTCTTGTACTTAATAAATAAACAAGAAAAGCCTTCAAAGATGGCGAAGTTGCAAAATATATTAAATAAAAAAGAAAGTGAAGAGAGTAACCGTAAAAAAGTGAGTAAGGAACAAATTGATGAATTACTTGATACTTATAATGACTATCGATATTTATTTGAGTGGTTCAAGGATCAGGAATATTACCATGTGATGAGGGTTGTACTACGAAAATTGGAAAACATCATGAAAAACACAGGAAAAAGGCATGTCTAGCTTACATTCTAAAAAACTCAAATAATAAATAGAGTACAAATGGAATACCTGCCCATTTTATGATAAAATACAAACAATTTGTTATGTATTCAGCAGAACGTACAAAAACACCATCATCAGTATTTACATCCTTGATAAATGCTTCCATTACTTGTTGAATAGTTGACATACCAATCACCTCGAAGAATATTTTACTTTTTGTAAAATGGTATGCTTGTCCTTTTCAAAAATGACCTGTAAAATAAAATTTTTCTACTATAAAATGAATTTGGAAGAAAATAGCATGAAAAAGGCGAAATCATCATACATTCAGTAAAAAGAAGGGGGCGGTGCTATGAAAGAAATCGAAGTATTTATTGATACTGAAGAAATTGCAGAATTTTTCTTTCATGAGCTTGTAAAAAGAGGATACGTTCCTACAGAGGAAGAGTTAGAAGATTTAGCTGACATAACCTTTGAATATTTAGTTGAAAAAAGTATTATTGATGAAGAGATTGAAGAAGAATAGGTAATTACTTACTTTTAATATAAGGCTCTATTATAGCTGAATGTTGATTTCACTGTGTTTGAAAAATAAACGGGAAAATTCCGTTTAAATGGGAAATACCCATATTTCCCTAAAAATAAAGGTGGTTTTTCCGTTTATATTATCCAAATCTTTGGATTTTGTCTTATTTAGAGCAGTTAATCGGAATATCTCAGCTTATATCTGCTTCTTAAGCCTATACTATATACATTAGCCGGAAATTCTCCGCCTATGAATTCTCATACCTACACGAAAATCAACAATGAATAATAACAGAGCCTAATATAAAAAGCCCCTATGAATGGGGCTTTTTATTATGAATCAATATGAAATTATGTTTTTATGTCCCTACTTAATCCTGTTGTTTATTTTTTCGACCGCCGGTTGCTGTTACATCTTTTGCATGTGCTTCATGCTCTGCGACAATGGCCTCAGCAGGAATGTGGTTATTTTTCTTAGGAGAATTAATTCTATTTCGGTGTTTTTTTCCCATTTTCATTTCCTCCTCTATATTTAGAGTTTCTTACAATCTTTTTTGTACATTACTTGTTTTATCATTTTCTTTTTTTGAAGGGTTGGTTTCGTTAGCATGCTGAACAGCTTGTTGTAGCTTCTTACTCATTTTTTCCTTTGCCATCATTATCCCTCCTTTAAAAATATCATCCCTCAATTTGAAAAACATATTAGCATTTAGAAAGGTTTTTCAGGTCAAATTGGATATGATATAGTGGGATGGTAGAGCAAATTAGTTTCAGGAGGTTTTTAATATGAGTATACATATTGCTGCTAAAGAAAATGAAATTGCAGAGACAGTGTTATTACCAGGAGATCCACTTCGCGCAAAATATATTGCTGAAACGTTTTTAGAAAATACGAAATGCTATAACGAAGTACGGAATATGTTCGGCTTTACTGGTACATATAAAGGAAAAAAAGTTTCTGTTCAGGGTACTGGAATGGGTATTCCCTCTATCTCAATTTATGTGAATGAATTAATGCAAAGCTATAATGTACAAAATCTAATTCGGGTTGGTACTTGTGGAGCCATTCAAAAGGACGTAAAAGTTCGTGATGTCATTCTCGCAATGACCGCTTCAACAGATTCCCAAATGAATCGATTAACATTTGGTGGAATTGATTATGCACCCGCTGCAAATTTCGAGTTATTAAAAAAGGCCTATGATGCCGGTATTGAAAAAGGTTTAAGCTTAAAGGTTGGCAGTGTGTTTACTGCAGATATGTTCTACAATGATAATGCTGACCATGAAAAATGGGCAAAGTACCAAATTCTTGCACTAGAAATGGAAACAACGGCACTTTATACGTTAGCAGCTAAATATGGCCGAAAAGCATTATCCGTATTAACGGTTAGTGACCATATTTTAACAGGTGAAGAAACAACAGCAGAAGAAAGACAATTGACCTTCAATGACATGATTGAAGTAGCCTTGGAGGCAGCTATAAAAGAATAATGAGTAAAAACCCTTTCTATCCCTGAAAGGGTTTTTACTTTTTGAAAAGTTTTTGTAACTTGACCATTATAATTAAAATCGTTATAGTTCATAAAGGTAATAACAAAAACAAAACGGGTGAACTTAATGAAATCAAGAAATATTATTCTAGTCCTTTCCTCTCTTTTTATCATTTCAGGATGCGGTAATTTTAATATGAAGAAAGTTCCATTTCTAGATCATGGAAGTCATGAAGAAAAATCAAGGAATATTACTCAAAATCAAAAATCGGTAAATAGTAATCCACTCACTCTTCCTGCAAGTTATTTTAATAGTATTAAACAGGTTAACGGGAAGAATGTAATTCAGAACCCTTCCAATATCATGGCTTTAGTGAATAAAAATTACACGTTGCCTAGTAATTACATTCCTTCAGACCTTGTTCGACCAAATGTTGCTTTTTCATTTGGAAATCAGAAAATAGAAAAAAGCTTAATGAGAAAAGAAGCAGCAACAGCACTTGAAGCAATGTTTTCGGATGCAAAAAAATCAGGTATTGAGCTTTTTGCTGTTTCAGGATATCGCTCATTTAGCAGACAAGAGTCATTATTTGATTCTGAAATAAACAAGTTTGGAAAGTCACAGGCACTTCAGGCAGTAGCTATTCCCGGCTCGAGCGAACATCAGACAGGCCTTGCTATGGATATTGCCAGTAATTCAACACATCTGAATTTAACTGAAGGCTTTGCCCTCACAAAAGAAGGGAAATGGCTTGCAGAAAATGCTCACCTTTTTGGATTTATACTTCGCTATCCAAAAGGAAAAGAAGCGATTACAATTTACGAATATGAACCTTGGCATTTTAGATACGTAGGTGTTAAAGCTGCTACAACTATTTATAAACATAATTGGACATTAGAAGAATATTTTAATGAAGTGAAGAAAATTTAGTAAAAATTTTTTAAAGGTTTATTCACTAACTTTTCTTTGTTAATTTTTTTAAAAAAATGTTATTCTAATTCTTAAGGATTTTAGTTTCTCTAGTGTAAGGAAAGTGGTGAAAGCTTTGGATGAAGAAAAGATGGAACAAGAGCAAGAAAAAGTAGAAAATAAAAAAGGTTTTATTCACATTAAAAAATTTCACTTTATCATGCTACTCGTTATAGTTGTCATTCTCTCAACTGGATTGACAACCTTCGCACTAGCCTTTGGAAAAGAAAGGGTAGTCACGGTTGGAACAGATAGGACTGAATTTAATAAGCTTTTTACCGCTTATGACACGTTAACCAAAGGTTATTATCAGAAAGTAGACCAAAAGAAACTAATCAATGGTGCAATTAATGGCATGGTTCAGGCTCTTGGTGATCCTTTTTCTGATTATATGAGTAATGATGAGGCGAAAAGTTTTCATAGCACCATTTCTTCTTCCTTTGAAGGAATTGGAGCTGAAATTCAGCAAAAAGATGGACATATTATGATTGTATCTCCTATTAAGGGCTCACCGGCCGAAAAAGCTGGTCTTAAGCCAAATGATTTGATTTTATCTGTTAACGGTAAGAGTTTGCAAGGAATGAGCTCAACACAAGCTGTAAACCTAATTCGAGGTAAAAAAGGTACTAAGGTTGAATTAATGATTCAACGCCCGGGTACAGAAGCGCCCGTAAAGGTTTCGGTTGTTAGAGATGAAATACCGATTGAAACAGTTTATGGTGAAATGGTTGGAAACGGAATTGCCAAGGTTCAAATTACAAGTTTCTCGGCTAATACATCAAAAGAGCTTGTTTCAAAATTAAATGACTTACAAAAACAAGGGATGAAGGGTCTTGTATTAGACCTAAGGCAAAACCCAGGTGGATTATTGGATCAGGCAATTAGTATTTCAAGCATGTTTGTTCCAAAAGGCAAAGTAATTTTAAAAGTGCAGGATCGAAGCGGAAACATAAAAGAATATACCTCACAAAATGCTGGAACCCCAACATTGCCATTGGTTGTATTGATTGATAGCGGCAGTGCAAGTGCATCCGAAATCTTTTCGGCAGCAGTTAGAGAATCGGCTGGGGTGCCTCTTGTTGGTGAAAAATCATTTGGAAAAGGAACGGTTCAAACTGCACAAGATTTCCAAGATGGGTCAGATTTAAAATATACAATAGCGAAATGGCTTACGCCAAACGGCAGTTGGATTCATAAAAAAGGAATAAAGCCTGATTATCCAGTTTCTCTTCCTTCTTATGCATCACTTTCAATTATTAATCCTGATAAAGCATTAAAGCTATCTATGACTGGAACAGATGTAAAAACAGCCCAGCAAATGCTTCAAGCAATTGGGTTTAATCCAGGGAGAACAGACGGGTTCTTTGATGAGAAAACAAAAGAGGCAGTTAACTCCTTTGAAAAAGCGCAAAAACTTCCAGTAGATGGTGTTCTAAAAGGCAATGCTACGATGAAGTTAATGGAACTATTAAGAGAAAAAATTCAAAACAATGATACACAGCTCCAAAAAGCCATTGAGGTATTAAAAGGAAGAATGAAATAAATGCGAAAGCCTAATCTTTGATTCCTGGAGATTAGGCTTTTCTTTTGGTATGTCTATTATTTGAAACAAGGACTAAAATCCTATAAAATAACAGAAAATAGGAAAATTGTTGTAATGGGGTGAGGGTTTGAAGCAGGTTATTCAACTAGATCAACAACTAAAAGAAAGAATCTTAAATATGGAAACAGAATTTGAAACAATCTGCAAAAAGCTTGAGAAAGCTAATCAGAAATATTTTGAACGATATGAATATCAAATTGTCATCGAACTAATACGTGTAAAAAGTGGAAAAGGTGCAAAAAGTTTAGATATATTTGAAGATGATTATGAGTCTTTTATTGAAATTGGAATTGAGCATGAAGGAGAATATTATCCAAATACTTATATTCCAATATGGAAGTGTAAAACAGAATGGTTTCAAAAAATAGGGTATTTAACGAAACAAAATAATGTTGATTTAGAAAATAAATTACAGTTAATCATTAAAGAAATGTTGGAAGATGCTGAAGTATCAAGTAGTGAAGATAGGTAACTATTTTAAATGCATGAATCCTCCTTCTTCAGGTAACTCTTTTAATAAGTGTTATTGGAAAAGAAGGGGTACAATGAAAAAGTTTTTTGGCTGCATTTGTTTCATTCTATTCATTTTACTAGGTAGTGAAAGTGTTCAAGGAGCAAGTGATATAAGCTTTAAAATAGAAATGCTTCCATGGAAAAATGTGGATAAGCTTTTACCCAGGTATACAAAGTTTACTGTAATGGATTTGGAAACTGGAAAACAATTTAGAGTTCAAAGGCGGGCGGGAAGTCATCATGCGGATGTACAGCCTCTAACTTCTAAAGACACAAAAATGATGAAAAAAATATATGGAGGAAAATGGAGCTGGAAGCGTCGGGCAATAATTGTAGTCTATAAGGATCAGTGGATTGCTGCCTCCATGCATGGGATGCCACATGGAGCGGGGTCACTCCGTAACAACTTCCCAGGTCACTTTTGTATACATTTTTTTGGTAGTACAACACATCGAACCAATTCAATGGATATAGGACATATGCTAATGATTTATAAAGCAGCAGGAAAGCTGGACACCTATTTAGAAAAGGCTAATCCCTATGAAGTAGTTGAGGCATATATAACAGGTTTAAAACAACAGGATAAAAGGATTGTGGAAAAGATATCACTTCAAAAGCTTAAGTGGAGGCCCATTTTTCAGCAAGTTGAAAATGTAAAAATTTCTCGCCTTCCCTTACTTCCACCAGAGGACTTAATTAATCAAATTAGTCTTGAAATACCAATAGAGGTGGATTGGTATTTAAAAAATGTAGGACGTCAAATCTTTAAAGGTGAAATTCATTTAATACGATTTTCTCAATTTGAAAGCTGGAGAGTTGATTCTGTACAATTTTTAAAAGATAATCATTTGAAGTAAAACACCTCTTGGAAAAGAGGTGTTTTACAATGTCTATTTAATAGGGCGTTCACCAAATTTTATAAAGGTTCTCTCATCTTCAATTAGTCCACAGGCAGCACATTGCACTTTATATTCAGGTCCATTATAGGGGAGGTGAAAGGGTTCAAGTTCATTTGAAGTATATTCGTGAATGATTTCCCCTGATTGTGGATCTATTTTAATGGCCTGTGGAACTTGTTGAATAAGGTTAAAGCGGGTCCGATTTGTTTTACAATTTGGGCATCTATATGGTGTGGTCATTTAAAACTCCTTTCTATACATGATTAATCTGTATTTTTTGCAATATTTGTTTTTAATATGTAACATTGCAAATATAAGGTGTATGATGAGCGATTTTTGATTTTTTAGTAAACTAAAATTAAGGATGCTTTAAAGGAAGGGGAGTAACTTGAAAAAGATTCTCTTTTTATTCTTAACAATATTAGTTGGGCTTGTTCTTACTTCTTGTAGTCAACAAAAGGAAGGTAATAATGTACCTCAAATAATTGATGTAAAATTGTCCATCCTACCTGAAAAAGGAGAGGTTAACCAGCCGGTAACCTTTAAAGTGCTAGTTACACAAGGCTCAGAAAAGGTGGATGATGCAGATGAAGTGTTGTTTGAAATTTGGCGTTCAAAAGATTCAAAACATGAACAGATCAAAGTTAAACATCAAAAAAATGGTATTTATCAATTGGAAAAGTCCTTTAAACAAGAAGGAACTTATTATGTTATTTCACATGTTACAGCAAGAGGAATGCATACAATGCCTAAAAAGGAATTTAGTATTGGAAAGCCAAGTGAACCTGAAGGCTCAGATCAGTCAATGAATGGTATGAATATGAAGGATAAGAAATAGTAGGAACAATAAGGGCAGCCATAATAGGCTGCCTTTTAAATTGGCTCCTTTTTAGAACGAATTTGAACTTTTGCCTCTTTTGGTCCTACCTTTTTCTCGAGTTTTTCATCAATCAATTTTGAAATATCACCCTCGTAGCTTGTTCCAATGTTTAATTTACCTGAGAGATCCTTAATCCCAAGTTGACCAAAATTGTTGGCATAATCCAGCTTTTCAATAATGATTTTATCAACTTGCAAATGCTCTATGTTAATAGTAGGGGAAGCTTCTTTTTCTTTTAGGTTCTTGCTGTCCTTATTCAATTCAGTAAAGTGGCTTTTTAGTTCCTTTTCCAAGTCAACTATTCTTTTTTCCAATTCATGAAGCTTTGCATCGGATTTTTGGTTTTTGTTAAAAAGACGGAATAAGAATCGCATTAGCGCATCCCCTAATGATCAAAGGTAATAGGGATATTTTCAATTTCCTCACGATTAATTGGCATCTTAATAATTAAAATGCCACTACTAATCTCTGATCGAATAGACTGGATTAGAATAGGAAATGGAAGAGATAACTCTTTTTTAAAGGTTCTGTTAGCCCGTTCTTTTAAATAATATTTATTTTTGGAATGAAAGGATTTAAATTCTCCGATTATCATCACATTTTGGTGGTTAATAGTTATGCGTAAATCTTCTTTTTTTAACCCTGGAATTTCAATTTCTAACACTAAAATATTATCTACTTCATATAAATCACACTTGGGTATGAACTCTTGAGCAACTGTAAAGGGGTTTGGGATAGTTTGCTTTTCATTATTTTGAACCTTTTCATCAAAAATTTGATTCCAAAAGCTTTCAGATTGATTTTGTCCAGCTAAATCAAGCCACTTTTTAAATTTATCTAACTCCATAAAACCACCTCTTAGGATGACCGGTTATTCTCATCATATTTTATATTATGAAAAAAATGCAAAAAAGATTGACGTTCATTAGATTTCTGAAACGTCAATTTGGGAATATTGCATATCAACATTTTTGGGGATTCTTACCTCAAGCATTCCATCTTTATAATTTGCAGCAGACCCTTTCTTTTTGACTATGGCAGGTAGAGTGATAGTATGTTTATCATCGTATTCTGGAATGTGTTCAACAATTAATTGATTGGAGGTATGATAAATCTTGAGCTTTTTAAGCCAATCTTCGTTTTTTATAGGAATTCTTATATAAACAAAATCGTGGGTTTCAAAGGCAGTGGAATTTAAAATGCCTGTTGTTGTGGTCTGTGACTGTGTATTTAATGGGGTTTGGAATGTGTTCATAATGTCCATCGGATTCATCATTCCTCTCATAGAACCAGGCATCATTTTCTCCATTATTCCTTGAACATATTTATCGATTTCGTCCGGCTTTAATTTTTGAAGGTTTTCTTTCATATCCTTATTAAAAGGAAACAGATTCCATGGGAACATCTTCATACATCCTTTCAAAAGCTAAAATTGGTTTGCAATTGGTGCGGATGGGTTCGCAATTTGATCCTGATCACTTATATCAACATCAGTATACCCGTTTGTTGATATTTGACCTGTGGGAGAAAAGTCGCCTAATGCCATATTCGTTCCAATCCACTTTGTATTTGCTGTATGGCTGTTATGGAGGGTAGGACCTAATGACATATTTGCATTATTATTTAAGGAATTTGTTTTAACATTAAAAATATTTATTTGAAATGGCATAATGTTTTTCAATCCCTTTACATTTGATTTGAAAGGACATTTGCAGGATTTGCAATATCGCCCATATCATTTACATCTGGGTCAATAAAAACATTTTCCATTACAGCGTTAGGGGGGGCAAAATCGCCGTAGGATGCATTTTGGCCCTGTGACTTAGAATTTGCTGTGTGGGCATTGTGAAGGGCTTCCCCGATATTTACAGAACCATTTGTCGAGACATTGTTAATTTTTAGGGAAAAAATATTAATAACAGTCTGCATCCTCTCACTTCCCTCATCTTAAATTCCTTTTACCCTTTATATCAATTCTTGTTCTAACTCATTCTATGCAGATAAATGCCTATTCGTTATTAAAACTTGGAATATCAGAACGGATAAAAAGAAAGGCCTGATTATATCAGGCCTTCATCTTTACATATAAATTTCTTTTTTGAATCCAGAAAAGTCTGCTTAATAAAAGAAAAGCCCCAACTGCGAGTCCAGTGATTAAGCCAATCCAGTAACCAAAAGCACCTAAAGAGGTATAGATTGCCATTAAATACCCGACAGGAAGGCCAATGACCCAGTAGGAAATCAAAGTCATGATAAAAGTAACATTCACATCTTTATATCCCCTTAATGATCCCTGAACTGGCGCTTGTATAGCATCGGAGAACTGGAAAAATAAAGCATATAACAGAAAATGTGATGTTATTCTTAGTACAATCGGGTCATTCGTATAAAGTGCAGCGATGTTGGTACGAAAGAAAAGGAGGATAGCCCCGCAAAAAACTGCGAGTAAAACAGCAAGTCCAATACCAATTAAACTGTATTCCTTTGCGTCGGTAAGTCTATTCGCACCGACTTCATACCCTACTAAAATAGTTAAAGCCATGGAGATGCTTAATGGCAGCATATAAAGAATAGATGAAAAATTTAATGCTGATTGATGGCTTGCGATGATATTTGTACTAAAATTACTCATTAATAGTGTAACTGCAGCAAAAATACTTGTTTCAAAAAATATTGAAAATCCAATTGGAACACCAATTTTTAGAATTTCTCTCCATTTTGAAAAAGAAAGTCTATAGGTATGTTTGAAGATTGAAAAATGTGAAAATGGCTTTTTTGTATGAATAATATAAATGGTAAAAAGGCTGATAATCCAATATGTAATGGCAGTCGCGTATCCAGAGCCAACTCCACCAAGTTCAGGGAACCCGAATTTACCATAAATAAAGAAATAATTAAATAAAATGTTTACTGGTAATGAAGAAAGAGTAATGATCATGGTTACCCGGGTTTTTCCAAGTGCATCAATAAATGATCTTAAAACATTATAAGCAAATAAAGGAACCATTCCTATACTAAGGGCAACAAGGTAATCATGGCTAACTTTTTGAACATGTACTTCAAGTTTCATTCCATTAAGGATGGGGTTTAAAATGAATCCGCCAATAAGGGTGACTATTATGGCAATAACGATTGCAAGATAAAGACCTTGAATTACAGAAAAAGCGACTTTTTCATTTTTTTTCGCACCAACTAAATGGGAAACAATAGGCGTGATCGCAAGTAAAATCCCATTTATACCTGTGAAAACGGGAACCCAGAGTGATGAACCAATCGCAACACCTGCTAAATCAGATGGACTGTAATGTCCAGACATGGTCGTATCAAAAAATCCCATTGCCATTAGGCTTATCTGTGTAATTAAAATTGGGATTAGGATAGATAGCAGACTTATAAGCTTTTCTTTTTTTGAATATGTTTGAATCATTTCGAAATACCCCAATTTCTATTTAGTAAAAAAAAATTATATCATATTGTCTAACCTAAAGTGTAAAAAATGTAATCTTACCTAAAATTAATATTGAAGGCTTTTGTATCAATATAGCACTTTTTGGGATAATAAATGGTAAATAAAACGGAAAGGAGCAATGAAAATTGAGTTTTAATCTCAACCGAATAAATCCAAATCAAACTCAAGTTATTTTTCATGATGGGCGCTTTGAGACTTTGACAAACGAGGAACTAGATGAATTTTTGCTCCAAATGGGTATTGGTGATTTGAATGGGTCACTTGAACAAGATATGACAGAATAAAGAATAAAGAGAACTCGCCGGTTGGTGATCCCCTTAGGGCGGTTTATGTAGCGTAGTAGTAGCAAAACAGGCTAAATCGATATGCGATTTAGCCTGTTCTATTTACTCATATAGTAAGAATTTCCTACGCTTCCAACAACTTTGAAGGATCTTCCTGGAGGATTCCATTTCGCATCGTATATAAGGTGTATTGGTCTTTTGAAATTTCATATAAATCATAAACATCTGCTTTGGCATTTAAGGCTTCATAAAGAACTTTCCGTGTTTCATTTGCTTTCACAACATATGGAAGTTTTCCAGCAGCTTTTATGGAACGAATATTAACTTTTCTAATTCTCATAAATATGGTTTCGATGCCTGCCTCATAAAAAAGTTCCTGAAAAAAAAGCTCCTTAGCTAAGTTGTTATAACCTTTTCCATGATAAGGCTTCCCTAGCCAGGTTCCTAAAAAGCCAGCATTATTTTCAATATCATATAAATTAATGGTCCCTATTGGAGCGTCCCATTCATCTAGAATAGTCCGTGAAATTAATTCACCACGCTCTTCTGCCTCAATCGTTTGTTTTGTAATAAATAAATATTCTTCACAAGAGTTTGTTTTTTGACGCACAAAAGGGAAGACATCAGGGTGCGACATTAGTTCGAATAAAGCGTAGCTTTCATGAAGATCACGTTTCTTCAGCATGAATATCCCTCCGATTTAGGGCATTCCAACTCCATGTCAAAGAAGCGGCCCACCCTCGAAATTTTTTGGCTAATAGGAAAAAATAAAGATAAAGATTAAAATGTTCCTATTATGCATATAAAAACTAGCTAAAAAATTTCGGGGTGGGAATCGAACCCACTAGAACCAGCTAATCTGGTGGCGCACCATTTGCCTTCCCTATATCATTTTTTTGTTAATAAATCGTTGAAGTCCCCCTGTGAAAGCCATTTTTTCGATAGTTCACTTAGAGTATCATACAAGAAATGTTGAAAAAAAGATATATATTTCTTGTATGAAGTTTTTGACAAATTTCTACAGTTTCTAGCATTCAGAGTAGACAATTTCACCGTCAATCATAGTCCACTTTGGCTTTGCCACATATGCAAAGGGATGGTGAGTCCATAAAACAAGGTCTGCGTCTTTACCTGGCTCAATACTACCCAGTCTATCATCAATTTTTAAATTTCTAGCCGGAAGAATGGTAATACCTTCAAGGGCTTTTTGTTCAGGCAATCCTTCTCTAACGGCGATGCCAGCACAAATATTTAGATACTGTATAGGTGTATAGGGATGATCAGTAGTTATAGAAACTTCAATTCCATGTTTAGAGAGCTCCTGATACGTTTTCCATGTTTTGTTTTTTAATTCAACCTTGGAACGTCTTGTCAACGTTGGCCCAACTGATACCTTTAAATCAAGGCCTGCCAATTCATTTGCAACTAAATGGCCTTCTGTACAATGTTCAATTCTTAAGTCAAGGCTAAATTCATCTGCAAATCGAACAGCCGTAATAATATCATCTGCTCTGTGTGCATGGATTCTTACTGGAATTTCTCTCTTTAGGGCCCTTACGAGGGGGGCTATTCTTAAATCGTCAGGATTATCTGTATGGATTGCTTGATAAAATGCCTCACGCAGCATGCCCATGATTCCCATTCTAGTAATAGAATCGTTATTCCCGTGACTGTGAATTCTTTTTGGATTTTCACCTAAAGCAATTTTCAGCCCCGATGTTTCCTTTACAATCATTTTTTTTATATTCCTACCAGCCGTCTTAATAACAGAAGTAGTACCACCAATCACATTGGCACTTCCAGGCATGATGTTAACGGTAGTGATTCCACTTTTAAGAGCATCATTAAATGCAGGATCAAGAGGATATGCCCCATCAATTGCTCTAATATGTGGTGTAAGTGCTTCCGCAGTTTCATTTGCATCATTCCCTGCCCATCCTGTACCTTCATCATAGAGACCTAAATGGGTGTGAACGTCGATAATTCCTGGTAAAAGGAAAAGACCTTTGCAATCTACAATTTGGCCGTCTTCTTCAGTAAGCCCTTTGCCTATTTTAATAATTTTCCCTTTTTCAATTAAAACATCACCACCCTGAATCGGTTCAGAGGTTATAGGATAAACAATCGCATTTTTTAATAATATTTTTGTCATTATGAAAACCTTTCTCGTTACAATATGTTTTTTTTTATTTTAACAAAAAATGATAATAAATATAAAATGAAATGAAGGGTAAATACATGAAACCTTTTAAAAAGATTAGCGTAAATAGATAGTAGGAGATTATTTAAAAACCTGGGGGAATTTTAATGGTAAAAAATGATGAAAAGCTATTTGCTGCAGCCATTTATGGAATTAGTATCTTTTTTCCTGTTCTAGGGCCACTGGTTATTTGGTTATTAAAGAGGAATGACTCCACATTTATAGATTATCACGGGAAAGAGTATTTTAATTTTTTGATATCCTATTTTATCTATACCTTTATTAGTGGCATATTAACGATTGTTGTAATTGGGATGTTCCTTTTATGGATAGTGGGGATTATGGCATTTGTATTTACAATTGTAGCAGCAATAAAAGCATATGAAGGAGAAGAATATCGTATCCCTTGGATTTTTAGGTTAATTAAATAACGTTCAAAAACTCGATAAACATTTTTTATCGAGTTTTTGAACGTTTTTGTTTCTAATTCGTCTTATGTATGTAAAAAGGGGGAATTGATCATGATTACCATTAATTGGGGCTTGCTAGCTCCTATTATTATTATTCAACTTATTTTATTAGTAGTAGCCCTTATAGACCTGGTCAAAATTGAAAAAACAAATGGCCCAAAATGGCTGTGGGCCATCATCATTATTGTAGTGAATATTATAGGCCCTGTCCTTTATTTTGTGATTGGAAGGAGAAATCATTAAATGTCTTTAATCGAAATAAAGGGGTTAAAGAAAAGCTTCCAAGGCCGAGAAGTGATTAAAGGCTTAAATTTTAGTCTTGAAAAAGGGAAATGTACTGCTTTAATTGGGCCAAATGGTGCAGGAAAAACTACAACTCTTAGAATGCTTTCAGGGTTAATGAATTCAACCGAAGGAACTATTGTATTTGAAGGAACTAAAAAAGGGGATGATATCAGGAAATTCATTGGATATCTCCCCCAATTTCCTGTTTTTTATGATTGGATGAGTGGCATAGAATTTTTAGAATATGTAGGAAAGTTGTCAGGTTTATCAAAAAAAGTAGCCTGTGAAAGGGCATTACACCTTCTTCAAGTTGTAGGAATTATAGATGCGAAAAAAAAGCGTATTGGGAAATATTCAGGTGGAATGAAACAACGGCTCGGGATTGCACAGGCTCTCATTCATCGACCACAACTGCTCATGCTTGATGAACCAGTTTCTGCTCTAGATCCTTTTGGAAGAAGAGAAATACTTGAGCTTCTTGAAAAGTTAAAAAAAGAAACAACCATTCTTTTTTCAACTCATATTTTAAATGATGCAGAGGAAATTTGTAATCAAATTCTATTTTTGCATAATGGTCAATTGGTTGAATCTGGGTCAATGGAAGAGTTGCGTGAACGCTATCAGCAATCAAGAATTGATATTATTTTTCAAAATAATGAAGAAAACTATAAAGATGTGCTAAAAGGATTAACTGAAGTTGAATCGATTACGTCAGAGGGCAAACAACTTAGAATATATGTAAATGATATTGAACTAGCGCGAAGAGAAATTCTTCGTGAATCAATGGAAAGAAACTGGCCCTTAGTTAAATTTGAAGTTAGCGGTATGACACTAGAAGATGTATTCATGAAGGTGGTGGGGAAATGAGTCAATGGCTGACACTTTTTCAAAAAGAGCTTTTAGAAATGTGGAGGAATTTTAAATGGATTTGGGTTCCCATTACATTTATTCTTCTTGGTGTTCAGGAGCCGTTATCAAGCCATTTTATGCCGCAAATTATTAACTCATTAGGTGGGCTCCCAGATGGGGCAGTTATCAAAATTCCCCCTCCAAGTGCACAAGAAGTGCTAATAAAAGGCTTGAGCCAATATACATCAATAGGTGTGTTAATCATCGTCTTAACCACGATGGGCCTGCTTTCAGGTGAGAGAAAGAGCGGTGTTGCCGCAATGATTCTTGTTAAGCCAGTTTCATACGAATCATATGTTACCTCTAAATGGGTAGGAGCCATGCTATTAATGTGGGGCTCATTCTTAATCGGTTATCTTGCAACATGGTACTATACCGGCATCTTGTTTAAATGGGTTCCTATATCAGATTTCTTTGCATCCTACTTTTATTATGGACTTTGGCTTACGTTAGCCCTAACGGTTACAATATCCCTTAGTGCCATGTTCTTAACTTCAGGAATGGCGGGCTTTTTATCATTAGCAATAGTAATTTTGATGAATGTCGTTACAAGCTCGTTATCCAATTGGATGGAATGGAGCCCAGCACAAATAACTACTTATGCAAACAAACTGCTTTTAACAGGAAAGATTCCTGATTCTTTATTCCCATCTTCCCTTTTGGCTCTAGTTTGCACCATTATTTTCCTTCTAGTAGGTATCTTTGTCTTTAAGAGAAAAGAATTAGCATCCTCATAACGATATCATTGCCTTTCCATGTGAAAGGCTTTTTATTTTAAAAATGGAAGGAAATAGTGCATAATTTTATTATCCTACATAAAGAGAGGAAGATAATTGTGCTGAATTCTGTTGGCTTAGTATTAGAAGGGGGAGGAATGCGAGGGGTTTATACTGCTGGGGTCCTTGAGTATTTTTTAGAGCACGATCTTTTTTTTCCTTATGTAATTGGAGTTTCAGCTGGTGCTTGTAATGCAGCTTCGTATCTGTCCAAGCAAAAAGGGAGAAATAAAACGGTTACGATTGATTATGCCTCAGACCCTCGATATCTTTCGTTTAGAAATTATTTTAAAAATAAACAATTTTTTGGAATGGATTTTATTTTTGACGAAATCCCAAACCAGCATGTTCCGTATCATTATGATGTGTTCTATAAGAGTCCTTCTGAATTTGTAGTGGGAACGACTGACTGTTTAACAGGAGAGCCTGTTTACTACAAGAAACAGGATTATAAGAAGGATTTTTTAACAGTATTAAGGGCTTCAAGCTCACTGCCTTTTGTGGCACCTGAAATTGAGTACCAAGGCAAAATTTTACTTGATGGTGGGATAAGTGACCCCATTCCAATTAAAAAAGCTCAAATTGACGGATTCACAAAAAATATCATCGTTTTAACAAGGAATGAAGGATATTACAAAAAACCATCAAAGTTTCATTTTCTAGTACAGAAAAAATATCCTAAATACCCAGGTTTACAAAAGGCACTCAAAAATCGATATCAAATTTATAACAATACCCTTCATTATATTGAAAATGAAGAAAAAAAGGGTAATATCTTTATTATTCGCCCAACAACCCCATTAAAAGTGGGTAGAATGGAACGAAACTCTTCAAAATTAGAAGAACTTTATCTTCAAGGATACCAGGATGCAAAACGATCGATTGAAAGATTAAAGCAATGGGTTAATACGACGGAATAAAAGAGTTAGGTGAGTGGCTCTTTTTTTTCTGTCAAATCTTCTATCATTTTTTAAACCTTTAATTAATAGAATGAATTAAGAGGAATTTGATAAGGAGATTATTGAAATGAAAATATATGACTATTACCGGGATACGGCTAAAGCAAGATTAAACGGCAGTATTGCTGCACTAGTTCCTGCTATCATAATTGTTAGTGGTAATCTTTCATTCTTTCAAAACAATGAAATCATGTTAGGTACCATCCCATTTCTTGTTTATAGTCTTTTAAGCTTTCAAATCTATTTGTTTCGACATAATCAAGCCATTTTGATAGGAAAAAATATGAGTCTATCACATCGTCGTGTTCAAACACTATTTGATGCAAAACATCTATTAGTCGTTTATTTAAATGTACTTTCCCCAAAAGTGATGCTTTTTTTTACGGATGGTCATTTAGCAGGAGAAATTAAAAAGTCTAAAAATCGAGTTAGGTTTTTAAAACTAGAACGATGTTTTACACTCACAAATTCACAAAAAAAGGTTATAGCTACTTTTAAGATTGAAGGGAGAAAGAAAGTTAAAATACAGGTTTTCTCTGAAGAAAACAAATACCTAGGGTGTCTTGAAAGGCAAAAGAAACTAATTTTACAAAAAGACAGGAAAGAATTATTAGATTCAACAGGAAGGTATGTGGGTACCATTCAAGGCTCGTCCTTTTATATGGATGAACAAATATATAATAAAGAGGACAAGAGAGTGGGACGTCTTCGAAGAGGTTGGATGCCATTGGAATGGGAGAGTTTATTTCCAGAGCCTAATACACCTGTCCTTTCTTTTTCGGAGGGGCTTAATGAAGAGGACAAGCTTGTAGGGTTGTCATTATTAATAAATGAATATTTTATTGAAAGGTAGAAAATGGGAACCTATCCCAATGCTGGCTCTTGGTCTTTAGGTTTAACAAAAAGAATTTATTTTCAACCTTATAAATTTTTGCTACGTATTTCACATACCTTTAAATATTTGCTAGAATACTAAATAAATGACTTTTTTCATCGGGGGTTTTTGCAGTGCAATTGGAACTTATTAAAGGTCACGGTTCTGGAAATGATTTTCTTTTGATCGATGAAATTTCCCACGGTTATTCCTTTACGGAAAACGAAAGAGCAAATCTTGCAAGGCTATTATGCAATCGCTCGACTGAATTGGGTGCGGATGGTATTCTTTTTGTCATGAATAGTAATCATGCGAAGGGAAGGATGCGTGTTTTTAATGCAGATGGATCAGAAGCTTCAATGTGTGGGAACGGCCTTCGTCTCGTCGCCAGATATGTTTGTGATTTATTTCAATTAAAAAATACTGTCATTGAAACCATGAAGGCTGATTTAATGGTAAGTAAACAAAAAGAATTATACCCAGATGTTGAGACATACCAAGTGGAAATCTCACCTGTTTCGTTTGATTTACGTGACCTACCATTAAATTTAAAACAACCGGAATTACGAAATGAAAAAATAGAGGAATTATCAAAAGAGTTAATCTTTTATGCTCTTGCGGTTCCAAACCCACATTTAATAGCATTAGTTGACTCTGAAGTTTTACAAACAGAGCTTCAAAAACAAATTAGTGAAAAAGTAAATGGACCTAATCATCTATTTCCTGATGGTGTTAATGTAAGCTTTGTTAAATCAATAAGCCAAGGGAACATTTATGTGAGAACATTTGAACGGGGTGTCGGATTTACCAATGCTTGTGGGACAGCCATGTCAGCATCCTCTCTTGTTACCTGTCTACAGGATTTAAATCAATTTAAAGAAACTATTAATGTTTACAACAACGGCGGAAAAGTACAATGTGTTGTCCATGAAAAAAATGGGTATTCCATTGATTTAATTGGAAATGCCACTTACCTTTATAAGGCAGTAATTGATGTGAATCTTCAAAACGAGTCCTTTTCAATTTATTCTAAAAAAGATTTTTCAGAGCAACAGGCATACGAAAAATTACAAGCTGAAGTTCAAAAAGTTTTACAAAGTAAACTGTAAAAGGATAGGGTCCAACCTTATCCTTTTTTTGCCCGCAAAATTTCTAGCACAGATCCAAAAGGCTGAATTGGTTTGGACTGAAAGAAACTTTTAAACGGATCCTGTTGTTTTTTTATTCGTTCCAAGGCATACCCCATGTTAAACGATTCGACAGTTAATTTATCATTCACTTCTTCCCAAAATAATGGAGTTGCAACTCCAGCATGCGCATTCCCTCTCATTGAATATGGAGCAACAATTGTTTTACCTTCCCCGTGCTGTACATAGTCAACGTAAAGGCGGTTTCCTCGATTTTTTTTCAAGCGTTCAATGGTGAAAAGAGTTGGCTCTCGTGAAACAAGATATTCTGCTATAAAGCTTGTAAATAATCTTGTCTCATCAAACGTATACATATTTTCGGGTAATGGGATGTAAATTTGTAATCCTTTATTCCCAGAGGTTTTAATAAAAGTAATTAACTGTAATTGGTCGCAAACTTCTTTAATTAATAATGCCGCTTTAATAGCCAGTTGAAAGGCATCCTTTGATGGTGGATCTAAATCAAAAACAATTTCACTTGGTCCGTTTCTTTGGTAGGTTTTAAACGGAATATGAAACTCAATGGCAAGTTGATTTCCTAGCCAAATGAGCACTTTCAGATCATTACAGACAATATAGTGAATACCATCTACTTCTATCGTTTTCACAAATTCGGGAGCGTAATCCGGACAATTCTTTTGAAAAAATGCCTCACCTAACATCCCATGTGGATAACGAATAACAGTCAACAATCGATTCTTAAGGAAGGGAAGCATGTAAGGTGAAACTTCCCGTAAATAGTGAATGTAATCTGCTTTTTGTATTTGAAGATGATCCCAAATCGGTTTATTTGGATGAGTGATTTCAAGATCCTTAGGAAGATTTTTCTTTTGAAGCATAAATTGATCATAACTGCAGTCAGAAGGGTGTAAATCAAAACGAAATTGATCAAAATGAGGTTCACGTAGCTGATTATCATATAACTCTAAATACTTAATCTCAAGGCAAATAGCTGGATCTACATAAATAAATGTTTGATCCTCTTTGTACATGTTCTGTTTAATAATGCTGTAAAGCGCCTCTTTTTCATTAGGTTTAAATCCAAAAAGCACTTGCCCGATTTCCTGAATTTTATTTTCTTTATAAACCCCTACATAAAAATAGCTATTTGTTTTTCCTAGTGCTGTAACAAAGCAACTTACATATTTCCAATTTTTATATTTTAACCACTGGCTAGATCTTTTCCCTTCTTCCCAAAGACTATTTGCGTGTTTTATAACAATTCCTTCTCCGTCATAAAGGATTACTTTTTCCCATATTTCCTGAAAATTTTCCCATGATGGTATGTATTGCAGTAATTGGCCATCCTCATGATCAGTTTCCAGTGAAAACCCTACCTTTTTAAATAAATTCATTAGTTCACTTTTTCTGGTTACATAGGGCTGTGAGCAACAGGAGGCTTTTTTCATTTGTAAAAGGTCAAAGACCATAAAACGGCATGGAAAGTTTTCGGCCTGCACTAAAATTTTCTTTTGTGATTTCAAACGTCCTCTAACTTGTATAGAAGAGAAATTTGCTTTAAATGGATTCTCTAATACAACAAGCTCTCCATCGAGACGAAGCGGTAAAAACGGCTTAAAAACTTCTAGGTGTTTTAAAAGAAATTCCTTAATTTCAGGAAATTGTGGAAATAGAGGTTTCCCATTTCGGCTAGTTAAATGAATTTCTTCTAAATTCCAGTCTAAAATTGCTCGAAATCCATCGTATTTTACTTCAAAAAGCCAATCACTCAATAATGGGAGCTCAAAGGTTAAACTTGGAAGCATTGGTTTCATGATGTTTGCCCTTTCTTTTTTTTTTATTTTGTGCAATTTCCAGATGTTTTAGTGCATGCAGCTTTCATTGAAACACAAAATAAAAATAAAAAGGATGAAGAGGCATATGCATACAATGTGGAAAGGAAGTATTAGCTTTGGTCTTGTCAATATCCCTATTAAGTTGCATGCAGCAACAGAGGATAAGGATATAAAGCTACGAACACTTCATAAGAAATGTCATTCTCCGATAAAGTATGAAAAGGTATGTCCTGTTTGTGAAGAAGAGGTAAAAAGTGAAGAAATCGTAAAAGCATATGAGTATGCCAAGGGTAAGTTTGTTGTGTTGGACAATGAAGACTTAGAAAACTTAAGAAAGGAAAACGAGGAAAAGGCAGTTGAAATTATTGATTTTGTAAAAATGGAACAAATCGATCCCATTTACTTTGATAGAAGCTATTATATGTCACCTAGTGAAAGTGGGGGGAAAGCTTACTCATTGTTAAGAAAGGCACTTCAGGATTCACAAAAGGTAGGATTGGCTAGAATTGTTATACGTTCTAAAGAACAAATGGCAGTTATTAGAGTTTTTGAAAATACACTTGTTATGGAGACCATTCACTATCCAGATGAAGTAAGAAAGGCATCAGATGTTCCAAATGTTCCTGCTGCAGACAAGATAACAAAAAAAGAATTGGATACAGCCATTCTTTTAATTGATCAATTAACAACTGAATTTGAACCAGAGAAATATACCGACAAATATCGTACTGCCTTATTAGAATTAATTGAATCGAAGAAAACAGGTAAAGAGACCGTAACTCCTACTGCGAAAGAAATAGGAACAAATGTAACAGATTTGATGGCTGCCTTACAAGCATCAATTGATCGAACAAAGCCTAAAAAGGTGGTGGCTCCAAGAAAAAAAGCAGCACCAAAAGTCAAAAAGGAAGCATAGTATTTATTTAGGTTTTTCATTATTTTTAAGTTTTTAAAAAATAGTGGGAATGCTTGTACTATTTTTCTTGATTCAATGCACAAGTTTTGATATCATATTTATTTTGACATCTTTAAATATGTATGTTAAAATATCATTGGTATTTGTTTTGAAATTGTAAGTAAGTCGTAACTGTACACGAGGAGTGGGTAAGTCCACAAGTGCAGACGACTTTTTTATTTTTCTCGGAGGTGATCATTTTGGCATTTGGCAGAAGAATAGAAGAAGAGGTTATATTAGAAGAAACCAAAGTTTGGGAGTGCACTTCAGGTAGCTGTAAATGCTGGGTACGTGATAATTTTAAAAGTAGTGAGACCCCATTATGCCCTATTTGCAAAAGTGAAATGAGACCTACGACAAGAGAGCTTCAGGTTATTCCAAATCATAGCAAAAATTTCATGTGATAATATCAAAAAAGTAGGGGTTTTATCCCTACTTTTTTGATATTTTATTGTAAACTTTCCAATAGTTGTGAAGTAAAAATCAAAAAACTTAGGTAGGAAGATGTTGTTTACAATATTCGTAAACTAATTCCACTTCATCATCTTCTAATTCAAAATCCAATACCTTCTCTGTTTCGTTTTCATAAAAATGATAGGTAGGTATAGTTGAACCGTTCTCATCTACAACATAGATAACCTTTAAACCGATTCCTTTTTCAGAATAAAGTTCATCATCCTCGTCAACGTCGACATAAAGAAAAAATTCATAACGATCTCCTAATAGTAAACCAAATGGATCTTCTAATTTTTCTACTGAATGTCCTGTAATGTCCATCGTCTCATCCTTTACATATCTTATCTTCCTATTATTATACACATTTCTTATATGAAAAACGAATATCATTGAATAAGAGGTATGACATTTTGAATTTAATGTGAAAAAACGCACAATGTATATCCTTGTCTTGGAAATTTGAGGTAAAATAAAGTCGTTATAATGTTTGTTCCATATTTTAAAAAAATGTATTTATGTGAAGTTTTTCACATTAAGGAGGTTGGAAAGTGGATTCTGTTCCTTTTAAGCAACAAAATGAATTAATACCAATTTTAATTGCCAGAAAAAACTTTTATCAATTTTTAATTTTTCTCTTTTCTGAGCCTAAGAACAATGAATATTTTATTGAAATCCGTGACAATGGGAAAATGAATGAATTAGAAGAAATGGGTAAAGGAGGCCAACTGCTTCACCACTTTTTTCTAAGTTTGACAGATGAAAAAATAAAGGCTGAAAAAGAAGAATATAGTCGTTTATTCCTTGGCCCTGGTCCTATTCGAGCCCCTTTATGGGCATCATTTTACCTCAGCAAAGATCATCTCCTCTTTGATGAAAGCACCTATCAGGTTAGAAAGTTTTATCATCAATATGGTCTCCAATACATTAAAGAAAATAATGAACCCGATGATCACCTCCTACTAGAAATAGAATTTATGGTTTCTTTGATTGATTCTTGTTCAGAAGAAACAGATAGATTTCAAATAAATCGTTTATTAGCTGATCAAATATATTTCCTTACAACCCATTTACTCCCCTGGATTCCCGCCTTTATGAAAACAGTGATCAAGAATACTGAAAGCCAACTTTATAAAGGAGCCGTTCTTCTATTACATGATTTTCTCACATTCGACCTTGAGGTTTTATGTGAAATTAAGGAGGCTATTTTAGAATGAAGGAAAATAACCCTATCACTGATTTTTTAAAAAACAAAATGTTACGTAGAACATTTTTAAAATGGTCAGGAGCAATTGGGGTCCCGGTTGTTCTTGGCGGAATTGGTGTAAAACAATTTATTGAATACAAAGAAGCACATACGACGGTTTCAAAAAAGGATATTCCAGAGAAAATCATTTCAACCTGCAGTGTGAATAATTGTGGAGGTAGATGTGTAATTAAAGCCCATGTAAAGGACGGAGTAGTCGTAAGGGTCAGTACTGATACACAAGAGGGTGATGATTTGTCTACTCCTCCATTAAGAGCTTGTGTTAGAGGAAGAAACTATCGGAAGATGCTATATCATCCTGATAGACTGAAATATCCGATGAAACGAGTTGGAAAGCGCGGAGAAGGAAAGTTTGAACGAATAACTTGGGAAGAGGCAGTGGATACAATAGCAAAAGAAGTTAAAAGAATTGGGGAAACGTATGGACCAGAATCTAGGTATGATAATTATGCTTCAGGACAATGCTGGGGTCTTCATGGAGGAAGTGCAGCTGTCAGAAAACTTTTATCTCTAACAGGTGGATTTTTGAATTATAGGAATGATTATAGTTCTGGAGCAGCAAATGTTGCTACACCTTATACATATGGGACAAATAATTCTGGAAGCAGCTTTGATTCTCTATTGTATTCAAAATATATCATTCTGTGGGGCCAAAATCCCTCCGAAATGATTTTCTCTACTCCTTACCGGGAATATTTAATGAAAGCGAAGTTAAATGGGGCTAAAATCGTTGTTATTGATCCTAGATACACTGATACCGTTGTTGCATTTGCTGATGAATGGATCCCTATTTTACCAACAACTGATAATGCTTTAATGGATGCGATGGGCTATGTGATTGTAACGGAAAAATTACATGACCAAGCATTTCTTGACAAATATTGTATCGGCTTTGATGAAGCCCACATGCCAAAGGGTATTGACAAAAAAGAATCAGTAAAAAGTTATTTACTTGGTGATAAGGACGGAATCGCGAAAACGCCAGAATGGGCAGAAAGGATTTGTCATGTACCTGCAGATAAAATCAGAGAAATTGCCAGAAACTATGCCACGATGAAGCCAGCAGCCTTAATTCAAGGTTGGGGGCCACAAAGACATGCATTTGGGGAGCAGTTTGCCAGAGGAGGTGCACATCTTGCTTGTTTAACAGGAAATGTTGGGAAGCTTGGTTGCTGGGCTGCTGGAACAGGCTATTGGAACCGTGCTAATATAGTCTCTCCTTTTTCCTATGAAAATCCTGTTAAGGCATCAATACCCTGTTTTCTTTGGACAAAGGCAGTAGAAATGGGTACTGAGATGACATCTGCAGACGGATTAGAAGGAACGGATAAATTGAAAAGTAGTATCAAACTTATTTTTAATATGGCTGGGAATATGTTAATAAATCAGCATGCAGATATCAATAAAACTCGTAAGCTATTAGAGGATGAGAGTAAAGTAGAGTTTATTGTTGTCAGTGATCTTTTTATGACTCCAAGTGCTAAATATGCTGACATTTTACTTCCTGGAACAACCTTTTTTGAGCGGTGGGATATTGGGGTGCCTTGGTGTTTTGGTGACTATGTTGTTTTTGGCGAAAAAACGATTAAACCCCTTTATGAATGCCGGGATGAATATGATGTGTTCGCTGAGGTAGCAGGAAAATTAGGTGTGAAGGATAAATATTTGGAAAACGGATCAACAATTCTTGACTTGGTAAAGGAAAGTGTGAAAAGAACCAAAAAAGAACTTGATCCAACCTTTCCTTCTTTCGAAGAATTTCGAAAAAAAGGTGTGCATCACTTTACATTCAATGAACCTTTAATTGGATTTAAAAAGCAAATCGACGATATTGAGAAGAATCCATTTGAAACCCCATCTGGAAAAATTGAGTTATTTTCAAAGGCTTTATGGGATTTGCATCAACAGGAGGACATTCCAGCAATTGCAAAATATATACCTGCATGGGAAGGGCCAAGTGACCCTTTAAAGGAAAAATATCCACTACAATTAATTGGCTGGCATTATAAACGAAGATGTCACTCGACTTATGATAATCAGGAATGGCTTGAAGAAGCAGCAAAACAAGAAATGTGGTTGAATCCGCAAGATGCAAAAGCAAGAGGTATATCGAATGGTGATAGAGTTCAGGTTTTTAATGATCGTGGAAGTCTTGTTATAGATGTAAGGGTAACAGAACGGATCATTCCAGGTGTTGCTGCTATCCCGCAAGGTGCATGGTATTCACCAAATGAGTCAGGTATTGATCAAAGAGGTTCCCTAAATGTGCTAACTTCACAGCGCCCAACCGTACTTGCAAAAGCAAATCCTCAGCAAACAAATCTTGTTGAAGTAAAAAAAGTGTAGGGAGTGGTTATTTTGGCCCAATTAGGATTCTATATTAATCAAAGCCTATGCACTGGTTGTAAGGCATGTACCGTTTCATGTAAGGATAAAAATAATCTTGATGTTGGCATTAACTTTAGAAGGGTATATTCCTATGAGGAAGGCTCCTCTATACAAAATCCTAATCATGCAATCATTTCAAATCTTAAAGCTTTTTACTTTAGTATTTCATGTAATCATTGTCTCGAGCCAGCATGTGTAACGATTTGCCCAACTAAAGCGATTAAAAAACGAGAAAGCGATGGGGTAGTTATTATTAATCAGGAAACGTGTGCAGGGACAAAATTTTGTGTAAAAGCATGTCCATATGGAAGTCCGCAATATAACCCTAAAACGTTTAAATCCAATAAATGCGACTTTTGCGTTAACCTTCAGGAAAAAGGTGAAGACCCAGTTTGTGTGTCCACCTGTCCAATGAGAGCAATCGAATATGGCCCGATTGAAGAGCTGAATAAAAAATATGGGAAAGTAAAACAAATAAAAGGGTTGCCTAGTCCTTCCATAACGAAGCCAAACCTAGTCATAACACCACATCGTGATGCAAAATTGAACTAAGGGGGATGGGCAGATATGTCCCTACTTGTAGGTTGGATAGAAAGCCTTTACCAAGACATTACCATTACAAATGTGTGTGCAAGAAAAAAATGTGTCCGATCTAATTGCAGTCAATGTATCCGTCACTGTGAAAAAAAAGCACTATTCTTACAAGAAAATGAGATTTTTATAGATTTACGTAATTGCAATTCTTGTGGTGAATGTATTATCCATTGCCCACTATCAGCAATTAAAGGCAGTCCCCCAATTAGAAACTTTACTGATAGTTGTCTAATCTATGATGAATCACCCCCTCCAAGCCTTAAGGAGATGTTGATTTATAAAAAATTGGGAATCAAGACCATTCTTACTAAGAAGATATCACTAGATAAAAAATGGCAGGATCTTTATGAAAAAACAAATAGAATATTACCTATTCTTGAACAAGAACCATTCACAATAAAAAATGGGGAAGAACGAAAAATATCAAGAAGAGAACTTTTAAGTGCCTTTCATAAGGAAGGGCAAAAGCTGGCGCAACACATGACCCCGGTCCGATGGAAAAAAGAAGTAATGGAATGGAAGCTTTCAAGGTATTACCCTGCTTACCAGTTTTATGAGGTTGAATGGGAGCAAAACCATTGTTCATTATGTCAGGCATGTTTTAATATTTGTCCTGAATCTGTATTTTCTTTAAATGAATCCAAGGTAACCATTGCTAATGGAAAATGTGTGGGCTGCCAAATGTGTCAAGATGTATGTAAGGAGAAAGCCCTATTAATCATTCCAAAAATAAAGAAAAAAAATAATTTTGTCATACCGGTTTTTACAAAAAAATGCTTGAACTGCGGAAAATTATTTTACACCTTTACTGAAGAAAAGGGAAAATGCCCTATTTGTCGCGATCGTGATCCGAGCTGGCTGAACCCTTAATTAAAGAGCGCACATTGAGCGCTCTTTTTTTATCCACAAAAAAACCACTTCATTTGAAGTGGTTTTACTTAGCTTTTTCGAAGGAGAAGATGAGATTCGAACTCACGCAACGGTCGCCCGTCCTAGCGCAGTTCGAGTGCGCCCCCTTGAACCACTTGGGTACTTCTCCGTTTTCATGAATGGAGCGGGTGAGGGGAATCGAACCCCCGCCGTCAGCTTGGGAAGCTGAAATTCTACCATTAAAC
>JAUZPL010000050.1 GCA_030705955.1 Bacillota bacterium
GGGAGACCCCGCAGGAGCGTTAGCGACGAGGAGGCTCCCGTTCCGCCCGCGGAAAGCGAAGCGCCTGGAGCGCAAATCAACAGACCAGTTTAAAAGCTTTATATAAATATTATAACAAATTAACGCGGTGAATTGTTGAAAGTAATTTATAAAATAAAAGACTGCCGAAACTTTTTCGACAGCCTGGGAGGACAGGTTATTGCCTGTCCTCTTTTTGTTCATCATCAATTTATAAAAAACAAATATTTTAAACTTTTCTAATAATTTTGTATAATTAATTTTGTAAGATAATAGGCAAGGGGGAGAGTTATGAATAGGGAAGATTTAATTGCACCGTCAATGTATAATTTGGTTTCTGAGGTTGAGAGGTTTGCAAACAATCCGAACAATGTAGCCTTAAAATGGGAAAATGAGTTAGGGGAAAAAAAACAAATTACTTATGAACAATTAATACAGCAGGTCAATCAGACAGGAAATGTATTTTTAAAATATGGCTTAAAAAAAGGTGATGTCATTTTAGTCATGATTCCCCGTCATATTGATGCTTATGTTGTGTATTTAGCAGCATTAAAGCTTGGTATGGTTGTAATCCCAAGCTCTGAAATGCTTAGGGAAAAGGATCTTCAATATAGAATAACCCATGGTGATGTGAAAGGAGTCGTTAGTTACTATCATTATGTAGATCGATTTAAAAATATTTCAAAGGACATCCTTCATTTCTCAGTTGGTCAAAAAGTGGAAGATTGGGTTCATTTAGATGAAGAGATGAAAACGTTTCCAATTGAATTGACTTTTGCGGATACCAACCGAGATGATATGGCCTTTTTATCTTATACATCTGGAACCACGGGAAATCCTAAAGGTGTTGTTCATACTCACGGGTGGGCCTATGCTCATCTAAAAACGGCAGCTGCAAACTGGTTATGCATCAAAGAAGGGGATACGGTTTGGGCAACGGCTGGACCTGGCTGGCAAAAGTGGATATGGAGTCCATTCCTTTCTGTGCTCGGTTCAGGAGGAACAGGCATTGTATACCATGGGAAATTTGAACCAGAAAAATATTTATCCATTTTAGAACAATATGAGGTAAATGTACTTTGTTGTACACCAACGGAGTATAGGCTAATGGCTAAGGCTGATAATCTCCAAAATTATAATCTTTCAAACCTTCAAAGTGCGGTGTCCGCTGGAGAACCATTAAATAGAGAAGTTATTGAAACCTTCAAAAAGTATTTTAATATTGAAGTACGGGACGGATATGGACAAACAGAAAATACCTTGCTTGTTGGTGTGACAAAAGGAATGGAACTAAAACCTGGTTCAATGGGAAAACCTACACCCGGAAACAGAGTGGAAATAATTAATGAAAATGGCGAGATTTGCCCTGTTGGAGAAGTAGGGGATATTGCAGTTCACGTTGAAACCCCGGCTTTATTTAAAAATTATTATAAGGATCCTGAAAGAACGGCTATGCAATTTCGCGGTGATTATTATATAACAGGAGATAAAGCTAAAAAAGATGAGGATGGCTATTTTTGGTTTGAAGGGCGTAGCGATGATATCATCATCAGCTCTGGCTATACAATTGGACCATTTGAAGTAGAGGATGCACTTGTAAAGCATCCATTTGTAAAAGAATGTGCTGTGGTGGCAAGCCCAGATGAGATACGTGGTCATATCGTAAAAGCATTTGTTGTTCTAAAAGATGATATAGATCCAGAAGATCCTAATCTAACTAAAAATCTCCAGGAACATGTTAAAACGTTAACAGCACCCTATAAATATCCTAGGAAAATTGAATATTTAGCAGAGCTTCCTAAAACAACATCCGGGAAAATTCGCAGAATAGAGCTTAGACAAAAAGAATTTGAAACCATAAAAAAATAAATAAACGTATAGGGTCTGTCCGTTAATAATACAAAATACAGGAAAAGAGGGTTTCTTTTACTGTATTTTGTGGTTAGGGAAACAGTCCCTTTTATTTTTAAAAGTAAATTTAGGAGTAGTGACAAATGGGTGAATTGTGGTTTTGGGGGAGAGATTATTTTTGAGAGAGACAATATAAAATTTTGGAAAAATAAAAAGATTGGCAGCCCTTCTTCTTCGTTCTATAATAAAATAATATTTCGATAATAGAAAGAATTGGGGTTTATAAAGAAATGAAAAAAAGTGAAGTACAGCTTGGGGCTATCCATGCAGGATTTTCTTATTTTTTATGGGGGCTTTTACCGATTTATTGGAAGTCTCTTGAAAGAGTGAGTGCAAAAGAGATTTTAGCAAACCGGATTTTTTGGTCATTTATTTTTATGATTGTTATGTTAATAATTACGAAAAAATGGAAGTTGTTTACTTTAACATTTAAAGGTTTTTCTAATAATAAAAAACAATTGGCTGCACTGATTATTGCTTCCTTATTAATTACAATTAATTGGTTTATCTATATATGGGCGGTTAATAGTGATCACATGGTTGAAGCGAGCCTGGGCTATTACATTAACCCTCTTATAAGTGTCTTATTGGGAATGCTAGTATTAAAAGAACGGCTTTCAGTTGCACAGTATATGTCCTTTTTCTTGGCAGCTGTTGGTGTGTTAGTCATTTCTATCTCATATGGACATTTTCCTTGGGTTGCAGTAGCACTGGCTCTTTCGTTTGGTCTTTACGGGTTGGCTAAGAAATTAATAAATGTTGAGTCGGCCGTTGGACTTACACTTGAAACCTTGGTAGTCGCCCCTTTTGCTGCTTGTTATATGTTATTTCTACTTTTCCGGGGAAATAGTTCTTTCCTTACATTTGGTCCTGGAACAGATCTTCTACTAATTGGGGCAGGGGCTGTAACCGCAGTACCACTCCTTTATTTTGCAAAAGGAGCACAAAAAATACCTTTATCTTTATTGGGATTCCTGCAATATATTTCTCCAACTTTAACTTTAATTTTAGGAATTTTTGTATATAATGAACGGTTTACAAAAATGCAGCTGCTATCCTTTATGTTTATTTGGTCAGCTTTAGTTATTTATTCATTATCAAAAACAAAGTTATTTGCGGCAAAAGAAGCCTAAGAAAAGGCGCCATCACGTGAGGGCGCCTTTTACACTTTATAGGAAAGTCCTCTTTACTTTCTCCCAGAAGGAATTATCCTTTAATTTTACTGTTTTGATTTTCTTATCCGTTATTTTTATTTGTATTTTTTCAACATGACGGATACTTAGGGCCTCGTTATCCATTCCCATAGTCGGGTAATCATTTCCTTCTTGAATTACCTTCAAGGTTAATGTGCGTTCCGCACCTAAAATAAATGAGCTTCCCAATGTCCGATAGCGGTTATTGTTTAAGGAAGCAAGTTCACTTACTTGCATGCAGGAAAGCAATGGATCCACAACCGATCCCTTTACAGATTTATTATAGGCTGTACTTCCAGTCGGAGTTGCCACTATTATTCCGTCTCCGCGGAATGTTTCAAAATGAAGTTGATCTATAAATACATCCATTACTAATGTTTTTATGATAGACGAGCGGATGCTAAATTCATTTAAACAATAAAACGTTCCTTGTCCATCTACCATAACTTCAATAACTGGATAACGTCTTACCTCTAGTTGTTCATTTGCTGTTGCTTCAATCATTTTAGAGGTATCATCAATCCGAAAATCACAATACATCCCTAAACTGCCTTTCGTTGATATCCCTGCATATAGGCAATCCTCACGGAACCCTGTTTTTCGCACAGCTTGAAGAAATTCACCATCTCCACCAATGCTTGTAATAATATTAGCTTTCCTATAATCATCAACAAGGGTAAACCCATACCGCTCGGCTAACTCATAAAGGGAGCTAGTTTTTGCCATCATTTCAGCATCTTTTTTGTGATAAAAATATAAGTTTCTTCGATTCTCCATTTTATTTCCTCCTTTAACAACATTTTTAGTATGCAATTGGTAATAGTAAATATTTGCTTTAAGTTTAGCATTTTTTTGAAATTATATAAAATAAAGGGCTACTATTTTTTGTGAGGTAAAATGGGGGGATGAAAATGTAGGAATTACACATACAACCTCTGGAAATTTGTTATCTATATTAAAAAATAAATGGTAACCACTATTACGATAATAGCAGGTTTACTTTTTCTCCTATCAGTCGATACTAGTAGGCTGAAAGGTTGTGACTAAATTGAAATGGCTCTTTCTTATACCGATCATTTTGCTATTTTTGTTCATCCTTATCTCTTTTACAAAATTGACAATTTATATAAATTATTTTCATCATAATGATGATGATGACTTAAAAATTGAACTTAGGGCCTGGTTTGGGTTGATTAAATATAAGGTGAAGATTCCCACAATAAAGGTTGATGACGATTCTCCAAGTATAGAAGTAGAAGGGGAACAAAACAATAAAAAGAAAAGTATCAATCAAATCTCAACGGATGAGGTTCAGAATAGTATAAAAAACTATAAAGAAATCCTGGGACATGTTTTGGGCATGCAGACGATCGTTAAAAAATTTTTGAAAAAGGTTTCTATAAAACAATTTGAATGGTATTCCGTTATTGGGGTAGGGGATGCGGCTTTTACAGGGATGATAACAGGTGCAATCTGGGCAGTAAAAGGAAGTATGATTGGGGTTCTTAGTCATTTTTTAAGAATGAAAGAAGTGCCAAAGCTTATAGTAACCCCAGATTTTAATCATTCTATTGCCCAAACTAGAATTACATGTATGTTTCAGTTCAGAATCGGGAATGCTATGTTAGCAGGGATAAAACTAATTAGATTTTGGAAGGGCGGACGTCCTAAGCTAAAATCAAATTCTGTTTTTTCTAGTGAGAAAATAAAGTCCGTATAGTTGAGGAGGATGCAGCAAATGTCGGACCACCCAATACAAGGCTTGATGACGACTGCAATGGAAAGTTTAAAAGAAATGATTGATGTAAATACCATTATAGGTGACCCAGTTGAAACACCCGATGGAAGTGTAATTTTAACTGTATCAAAGGTGGGATTTGGGTTTGCTGCTGGTGGCAGTGAGTTTAAGCTGGATAGTAGTCAGTCACAATCACAGAATCAAAACCAAGGACAAAATCAAGGCCAAGGACAAGGCGGACCAAAGCTTCCGTTTGGCGGAGGAAGTGGTGGAGGGGTTTCTATTACTCCAATTGCTTTTCTAATTGTAAATTCACAAGGTGTTAAAATGCTTCATCTTGACGAAAGCACACATCTTTATGAAAAAATATTAGAATTAGCGCCACAGGCTGTTGATAAAATTCAACAAATGTTTACGAAAAAAAATGAAGGAAATCAGGAACAACACCAGCACCACCAACAACAACAATCTAAACAACAGGATCTTGGACTTTAACAGAAAAGTTAATCTTCCTTTAGATGGAAGATTAACTTTTTTCATGGTAATAGAAAATAGAATTTCTGAATATAAGTGGTACAGTATCAAATACAAATTTTATTTATCCTAACTATTAAGTTGAAATAATTGCAAATAAAAGTAGAAAAAGTTATATTTACACTGTGTAAAAATAACTAAAGGAGGATATGATTATGGCAAATATAACATTCAAAGGAAATTCTGTTACACTTCTTGGTAATGAAGTAAAGGTAGGGGACAAAGCTCCTAATTTTACTGTTTTAGCAAATAACTTATCAGAAGTGACCTTAGATGATACAAAAGGACAAGTTCGTTTAATCAGCGTAGTTCCTTCTCTTGATACAGGGGTATGTGATGCCCAAACTCGCCGTTTTAATGAGGAAGCTTCAAAATTAGGAAACGTAAAAATTTTAACAATCAGTGTTGACCTTCCATTTGCTCAAGGCCGTTGGTGTGGTGCAAATGGTATTGAGAATGTTCAAACACTTTCAGACCATCGTGATCTTTCCTTTGGAGAAGCATACGGAGTGGCAATTAAAGAGCTTCGTTTACTAGCAAGAGCTGTTTTTGTTGTGGATTCTAATGATACTGTTACATATGTTGAATATGTTAGCGAAGCAACTAACCATCCGAATTACGAAGCGGCAATTGAAGCTGCAAAAAGTGCTAAGTAATTTTTAAGAATTTCTTTTTGCGCCAGATTCCTTTGCGAATCTGGCCTTTTATTTTGCACCTTTGCTTGAGAAACTTTCATTAACTAGTTAAAATGAATAAAGAAATTTAATAGGGAGGAAGAATATGGCTATATCTCCAGTAGAACAGCTTTTTACATTATTTAATGAAACCTCTGTTGCATTACAAGAGGAGCTGTCATGTACATATTTAGAGGCTTTGGCAAAAACAGGTGAGAATTTATTCCACAATTCCATTCTTCAAGAAGAATTAAGTGAACTGACGGTAAAGAGACTAAAAAAACAATATGAAGGAATGAATTTGGAAAAATTTACAAAAGAACAAATTCGAAAGGCTTACCAATTAGCTATTTTGAAAGGAATGAAGGAAATTGTTCAACCGAATCATCAAATGACGCCGGATTCCGTTGGAATGCTGGTAAGCTATTTAGTTGAAAAATTTATTAAGCTTCAATCATTCCGTTTATTAGATCCTGCAGTAGGGACTGGAAATTTATTAATGACCGTCTTAAATCATCAAGTAGATAAGAAAATAGAATCAATTGGTGTTGAAATTGATGATATTCTAATAAAACTTGCGTATATCAGCTCGAACTTACAGGAACATCCCGTTGAATTTTTTAATCAAGACAGCTTAGAGCCATTATTTATTGAGTTAGTTGATGCAGTAATCAGTGACTTACCAGTGGGATATTATCCAAATGATGTCCGAGCAGCAGAATATCAATTAAAGGCAAATGAAGGTCATTCCTATTCCCATCATTTATTTATTGAACAAAGTGTCAGACACACAAAACCTGGAGGATATTTATTTTTTATTATTCCAAATGGATTATTTGAAAGTGAACAGGCTCCAATGCTTCAAGAATATTTGAAAGAAAATGCTGATATTCAAGCAATTCTACAACTTCCCTTATCTATGTTTAAAAATAAAAATGCAGCAAAAAGTATAGTAATTTTGCAGAAAAAAGGGAAGAATAGTAGTGCTCCCAAACAAGTGCTTTTAGCACAATTACCTAGCCTATCAAATGCAGCAGAAGTAAATAATATCCTACGAAAAATTGATAAATGGTTTGATGAAAATAAGAGATAAAACTGGTATTGGTTAATACCAGTTTTTTTTAAACAATCAGAATTTATTTATATTTATATGAAAGCGTTTTCTAATTAATCTATGCTTGAAATGTTGTTCATACAGTGTTTTAATGAGGAATTGAGAGTAATAATCAATGTAGGATTGTACACAATAGGTTGTACTTTAACACGAGCGGTATTTAATTCAGCTTGTTATATAAAAGGAGCAGAGCAAAAATGTCAAAAATTATTGCAATCAATGCAGGCAGTTCGTCCTTAAAGTTTCAATTATTTGAAATGCCAAGTGAAGAGGTTATCACAAAAGGTTTAATTGAAAGAATTGGATTAAATGATTCAATTTTTAATATTACAGCTAACGGTGAAAAAATACAGGAAATTACAGATATTTCGGATCATGGTATCGCAGTAAAAATGCTATTGGATAAGCTAACCAATTTAGGAATTATCAAGTCTCTTGATGAAATTGTCGGAATCGGTCACCGCGTTGTACACGGTGGTGAAGCTTTTAATGACTCTGTTCTTATAACAGATGAAGTTTTAAAAACAATTGAAGAGTTATCTGATTTAGCTCCACTGCATAATCCAGCGAATGTTACGGGAATTAAAGCTTTCAGACAAGTATTGCCAAATGTACCAGCAGTAGCTGTTTTTGATACTGCTTTCCATCAAACAATGCCTGAGAGCTCATATCTTTATAGTCTTCCATTTGAATATTATGAGAAATATGGAATCCGTAAATATGGTTTCCATGGTACATCCCATAAATACGTATCCCAGCGTGCAGCAGATTTATTGGGCCGTCCAATTGAGCAATTGCGTTTAATCTCTTGCCACCTTGGAAATGGGGCAAGTATTGCAGCAATTGAAGGTGGTAAATCAATAGATACTTCAATGGGCTTTACACCACTTGCAGGGGTAACAATGGGAACTCGTTCTGGAAATATTGACCCAGCCCTCATTCCATTTATCATGGAAAAAACAAAGATGACAGCAGAAGAAGTTATTGATGTATTAAATAAAAAGAGCGGTATGTTAGCAGTTTCAGGTTTTTCAAGTGATTTGAGAGATATTGAAATTCAAGCTAAACAAGGAAACGATCGTGCAAAGCTTGCTTTAGATGTGTTTGCAAATCGCATTCATAAATATATTGGTTCCTATGCTTCACGTATGTGTGGGGTAGATGCTATTATATTCACCGCTGGAATTGGTGAAAATAGTGATACCATACGGGAAAATGTATTAAAAGGCCTTGAGTTTATGGGGGTTTATTGGGATCCAGCTCTTAACAAGGTAAGAGGGGAAGAAACATTTATTAATTATCCACATTCTCCAGTAAAGGTCATTATTATCCCTACAAATGAAGAGGTAATGATTGCCCGAGACGTCGTACGTTTCGCTAATATTCATTAATCTAATGATAGACAAGAGTGGCTTTAGGCGCTTTTGTCTTTTTTTGTGTTATAATATTCCAAAATGGGAGGTCTAGCTATGACATTAACTGGGCGGGAAAAGCATGCCTTAAAAGTAATTAAGGAATGGGAAAATAGGTTAATGACCTATGAACCAAATGATTTTCAGATCACCTTCGAAAAATATTTAGAACGGTCTTTTCGTTTGCTGCCTGAAAGTATTCAAAAACAGTTCTTTTCTGTGGTAGATAGCGGCCTTTTCCATATGAATGCCCTTATTCAGGGTTCACAAATACAATTGGAAACAAGAGAAAGGATTCTATCAACCGGCCGGATTTTTGATCATACTTTGGAGAAAATTACCGATTTAAAAAATTTAAAATTAGATGAATTACAATTTATAGCTGAACAGCAAATAGCCAGGCACCGGTTGTATTCATTAGTGCAGGGTAGTCTAGCAGGGACAGGTAAAGCACTATTCTTGGGTACTGATCTACCTGCCATGGCCATCATAAACCTTAGGGCTGTTCAGTTAATAGGGCTTGTGTATGGCTTCGAGATTAACACGCCATTTGAATTAATGACTTCTTTGAAAGTTTTTTACAGTGCTATCTTGCCGCCAAGGTATCAAAAAGAGGCATGGTCAGATTTAATTTCCGAGATAGATTTTCAAAATCATTTTTTTTATGAAGGAATAGAGGATATTACCGATACACCATGGATTGAGCATCTATTAGAGCAGTTATTTAAGGCAATGGTTATTCTTACAATTCGGAAAAAGGAAATGAAGGGAATACCTCTAGTAGGACTTGCAATTGGTGCGGGTACAAATTATCGTTTGACGAAAAAAGTAACGGATTTTGCCAATAAATATTATCAACTTCGTTTTCTTCAAAATAAAGAGGTGGAAATATGAGTTTTAAGGAACACAAGATGCATGCTTCAAAGAAAGTTAATTGTAAAGTAATAACAGTAAGTGATACAAGGGACAAAGATAGTGATAAAAGTGGGAAATTAATGATTGACCTTCTTGAGCAGGAAGGGCATAACGTAGTTGATTATAGGATTGTTAAGGATGAAAGCTCTCCTATAACAAATGCGATTTTAGAAGGCTGTTCAAGAGAAGATATTGATGTCATTTTAACAAATGGGGGAACAGGTATTGCCAAAAGGGATGTAACCATTGAAACCGTTCAGAAGCTATTGGATAAAGAAATGGTTGGTTTTGGTGAAATATTCAGGATGCTAAGCTATCAAGAGGATATTGGGTCAGCAGCCATTCTATCAAGAGCAATTGCTGGAGTTATTAACAATAAGGCAATATTCTCAACTCCTGGTTCAACTGGAGCCGTAAAACTAGCGATGAATAAACTTATTCTTCCGGAAATTGGCCATGTTGTAAAAGAGCTGAAAAAAGATATAGAAAAATAAAAAACCGGGATTTGCCCGGTTTTTGTTGATAAGATTAGATAAAAGTTTGAACTTAGACAACTGTCTAGCTTCAAAGCACAGGATGTGCAAGCGCTTTTCTTATTGATGTGTTCTTTTAGAAACAGTTTGATTGGCTCGATACCATATCCAAAGATCATTTATAACGGAAGCCAGGTCGGCTATTTCACTGTTTAGTTCGCAAGAGCGGGGGAAGTCACTTTCGTCTGAGAGCATTGCTTGTTTTTGATTAATATTATCTTCCAGCTCCGCAATGCGATCAGGGATTGAGCCCCTAACTTTTTCCCAATGAAAGAGTATCGAATGTTGTGTTTCTTGATTATAATGTTCCCAGTTTAAGTTTAAATCAGGTAATTGAATACCTAATCGATTATCAAAAGAAAAATATTCTTCCATTTATCTGCCCTCCATTTTCAAAGTGTTTTTTCTATTTTACTACACAATTATAAAAAGTTTCATTCAAAAACCCCTACTTTAATGAATGTTTTGAGGAGGAAATTAAACGATTTTGTGAAAATTTTACATATCTGAACTTGATTAACTATTTTATTATGATTTAATTTTTTTCAAGTGTTTAGTAAGCAATAGGGATGTCAATTAAAAAGTCAAATTGTAAATACACTTATCGTTCATTTTTAAAAAATAGAGGAGTATGATTTTTATGGAGATTAAATTAGATAATTTAATTGGAGCTGAAGTGACTGCGTTAGTAAAAGAACATCTTCAAGGGATGGCAATGCATTCCCCAAAAGAAAGTATCCATGCGCTAAACCTGGAGGAATTGAAGAAACCAGAAATTACTTTCTGGAGTGTATGGGAACAAGGGGAATTGGCTGGTTGCGGTGCCCTTAAAGAATTAAATAGTCAACACGGAGAAATTAAATCAATGAGAACTTCTTCGTTACATCTTAGAAAGGGTGTTGCAAAGTTGCTACTTCAACATATCATTAATGAGGCAAAAAGGCGTGGCTATAAGCGGCTAAGTTTAGAAACAGGTTCAATGGATGCTTTTGAACCTGCTAGAAGATTGTATGCAATTTTTGGCTTTCATTATTGCAAGCCGTTCTCTGATTACAAGGAAGACTCAAATAGTGTATTTATGTCAAAGGAATTATAGAAAAAGGTAGGCCATTTCTAGGAAAATGAACTACCTTTTTAGTATACATTCTATTTACTTTCCTCTTCTTTTTCTGTTCGGACAATGAGTACGTCACATGGTGCATAACGGGTTATATGCTCTGAGACACTGCCAATCAAGAATCTTTCGACTGCATTCATTCCTGTTGCGCCGCAAATAATTAAATCTATATTATGTTTCTTTGCTATGTCCTTTGGAATTGTGATCTTTGGAGAGCCAAAATGAATCTCATATTGAACATCCTCTACCCCGGCTTGAACAGCTTGTTCTTGAAAATCTTTTAACATTTCCTCTGCGAACTGGTCTGCTTTCTCAGCAATCAACCTATCAAAAGAATCAGCTGTAGCAAATGTTCTTGTATCGATAACATGGACTAATAACAGTTTTGCATGATTTCTTTTTGCAATTTCAATCCCTTTTTTTAACGCCCATTCTGCCTCTTTGGACCCATCAATAGCTACGAGAATATTTTGATATTTAAGCAAATTCATCACCCCTTACTAAAATTATACAAAAAGTAGGATGAATATGTCTTTCAAAAAATCAAACAATAAAAAAGTAGTTTAGTCGGAAGGGGATGACTTTATGAAGAAAGATGAAACGCGGAACAAGTATTCATTTGAGTTTGATGAACAAGGTGCAATTGAAGTAAGTGAACAAATAAATAATGCTTATAATAGTGGTTTTATTGATCAAAATGAGCCTAGTAGGAATGAAACTCAAAATGAGGAGTTTTAAATTGTGGCTGCCTTAGTCAAAGGCAGCTCTCTTAATGTTTTTAAAAGAAAATAGGTACTTAACTTATAAAAATTCATGCTAATAGGTAATAACCCAAGAATCTTATAGGTAAATGGCATATCCTTTATTGAAAGTAAAGATGAGGAGGAATAGCATGAATACTGAAATACAATTAATGTCCAACTTAAATGATGAAAGAATTCGACCTGGTTTTGGCGGCTTTCATCCTGGCTTCGGGGGATTTCATCACGGATTTGGTGGCTTTGGCGGCTTTGGCCGTCCGTTTGGTTTTGGTTTTGGCCGTCCATTCGGCTTTGGCTTCGGAGGACCATTTTTTGGTGGCTTCCTAGGAGGCTTAACTGCGGGAGCGCTTATTGGCCCATATGGATATGGATATGGATATGGATACCCTTATTATGGCTATCCGTATTCCTACCCTTATTTTTATTAAATTATTAGTATAATGGAGATTTTATGGTGAAAGGATGACCCTCTTTCAAAACTAAACCTCAGCCTTACTAATGGATTAGGGTCAACTCTTCTCAATGTTGTTAATTTGTTTTATTTGATTATTCAACTTTTTACAAAAGGTGTTATATTAAAAACAAATTGGTTTTTATTTGAAAAATTAGGGGGGATACATATGCGAATTGGAGTACCTAAAGAAATAAAGAATAATGAAAACCGTGTTGCGATGACACCTGCAGGGGTTGTCAATCTTTTGAAGTTTGGTCATGAAGTTTTTATTGAAAAAGGTGCTGGAATTGGTTCTGGTTTTACAGATGAAGATTATGATTCTGCAGGAGCAAAATTAGTTGATAAGGCAAAAGAGGCATGGTCGATGGAAATGGTTATGAAAGTGAAGGAGCCGCTTCCAAATGAATATTCTTTTTTTCATGAAGGCTTGATTTTATTTACTTATTTACATTTAGCTCCAGAGCCTGAATTAACAAAGGCTTTAATTGATAATAAAGTAGTAGGTATTGCCTATGAAACCGTACAGCTTCCAAACCGGTCGCTTCCTCTATTAACACCTATGAGTGAAGTAGCTGGAAGAATGGCACCTCAGATTGGTGCACAATTTTTAGAAAAAGTGAATGGTGGAAAAGGTATTCTTCTATCTGGTGTTCCAGGTGTTCATAGGGGTAAGGTAACGATTATTGGTGGGGGCGTTGCAGGAACAAATGCAGCAAAAATGGCAATTGGCCTTGGAGCAGAAGTAACCATTATTGACTTAAATTCTGATAGACTGAAACAGCTAGATGATATATTTGGTTCAGAAATCACAACATTAATGTCAAATCCTTATACAATTCAAGAGGCAGTAAGGGAATCGGATTTAGTAATTGGTGCAGTCCTTATTCCTGGGGCTAAAGCTCCTAAGCTTGTGACAGAGGAAATGATTAAATCCATGAAACCTGGAAGTGTTGTAGTTGATATAGCTATTGATCAAGGAGGTATTTTCGAAACAACAGATCGAATTACCACACATGATAATCCAACATATGAAAAACATGGGGTTGTCCACTATGCAGTTGCCAATATGCCTGGCGCTGTTCCAAGAACATCTACTATAGCCTTGACAAATGTAACTGTGCCATACGCTATCCAAATTGCCAATAAAGGGTACGCTCAGGCTTGCTTAAGTAATGAGGCATTGTTAAAAGGAATGAATACACTTTGCGGTTTTGTCACATATCAAGCAGTAGCGGAAGCTCATGGCCTTGATTATTCTGATGCAAGATCACTACTTGAAAAACATTAAAATAAAAATGGATCCGGATTTTCGGATCCATTTTTTACTATTTAATAATTTGCAATTCCTTAGGAAATTTAGTTAGAACTTTAACACCTTCAGATGTAATAAAAACATCATCCTCGATTCGGACTCCAGCAACGTCTGGCACATAAATTCCTGGTTCAATGGTGTAGACCATTCCTTCTTGAAGAATCAGTTCGTTTGTTTCAGTCATAGAAGGATATTCGTGTACACTGATGCCAAGGCCATGTCCAAGCCGATGCGGGAAATATTCTCCATAGCCTACTTCAGAAATAATTCTTCGGGCGGTCAAGTCTATTTCTGAGGCTGTCGTACCTGGTCTACTTGCTTCAACAGCAGCCAGTTGAGCTTTTAAGACTGTTTGATAAATTTCTTCTTGTTTCTCGTTTATATCTCCATAAGCAACTGTTCTTGTAATATCAGAGCAATAACGATCAACAACAACGCCTAGGTCAAATAGAACAAAATCCCCTTTTTTAATTTTGTTTAAACCCGGTGTACCATGAGGATTGGCAGCGTTTGCTCCAGTTAATACCATTGTTGCAAAAGACATTTCAGTGACACCTTTTTTCTTTAATGCAAATTCAATGGCTGAGAGTACCTCTAATTCCGTTTTTCCTTCTTTTATTTCACTGACACCAACCTGAACGGCGTAGTCAGCTAGTGCACATGCTTCTTCAATTATTTTTAATTCTGTAGCATCTTTCATCATTCGAAGTGTTCGAAGTTTATCTTCTGCTGATACAAAGCTTGAATGAGGAAATAATTGTGAAATGGCTTCATAACGCTCAACATTCATGTGTTCTTTTTCAATAGAAACCTTAGTGATTGTCTTATTTATTCTCTTATTAATTGCTTTATGTATCATTTCCCATGGATGGTCAATATCATTATATCCTATAATTTCAAAATTCCAGCCAGAACGTTTCGCAGAGTGTTTTTCCATTGATGGACAAACTAAAAAAGGCTCATCCTCTTGAAAAACGGCTAATGCTAACAATCGCTCATGTGGATCACTATAAAATCCACTTAAATAAAATACATTTTCAGAAGAAGTAATAAAGCTAATTTGGATATCATTTTCTTTCATCCAGGATTGAAGTTTATTCAATCTTTGATTCATTGGTGTCCCCTCCTAAAATAAGTTCTAAATTGAGAGTATCAACTTCAATCAAAAAAGTAAACTATAGAAGGAGATTTAAAGATTGTAGGGAAATTATTCAATACTATGTTTAAAGGAGAGGAATAGAATGAAGGTTTCATATCATGGACATTCCGTTGTTCAAATTCAATCAAATGGTAAAACTATTTTAATTGATCCGTTTATTAATGGAAATGGATTAACAGACCTTAAGGTGGAGGATGTTCATCCAGATGTGATTATCTTAACCCATGGACATGGCGATCATATTGGAGATACATTCGAAATTGCTAAAAGACACAACTCACTCATTGTTTCAACAGCAGAGATTGCTACATTTTTTAGCTTTAAAGGGCTAAGAACCCATGGAATGAATATTGGCGGCGCTTATACATTCGATTTTGGGAAAATTAAATTTACACAAGCCTTTCATAGCTCAGGCTTTACAACAGAACAAAATGAGATCATTTATTTGGGAATGCCTATGGGAGCTCTATTTATGAATGAGGGAAAAACAGTTTATCATGCAGGGGATACAGGTCTTTTCTCAGATATGAAGTTAATCGGTGAAAGAAATCCTATTGATCTTGCTTTCCTACCAATTGGGGATAACTTTACAATGGGACCAGAGGATGCGGCATACGCAGCAGGACTTTTAAAAGCAAAAATGGTTGTACCTATACATTACAATACATTTCCGCCAATCAAACAAAATCCACAACAATTTATTGAAATGCTTCCAACTGGAAATGGAATTGTTATGAATCCTGGCGAAGTAATTGAAATCTAAATCTTATTGAAGGTGTTTTCGACTTTTTTTCCCACTTGAAGCATAAAAATGAAACAAGCAGTCTTAAAGGGGGAATGTATAATGAAAAAAAACCGTTATTTACTTTGTTTATTGGCAACTGGCTTCATGCTTTATTTTGCAGTTCCAAGGTTAACCGTTACCATTCATGATCTAAGAGGGATATTTTCATTAATATGGCTAGTGTTTGCTCTTATTGTAGTTTCAGGGAATCTTATAGGTCTTCTTTATTCTCCTAAAAAACAAAATAAATTGTCAGGCCAAAAACAAAAAGTTGGAAGGAAATCCCGCTCTTTTCATTGATCCATTGAAACAAGGCTTTCTAAACCTTATAATTAGTTTAAGTATCTTGGATATTATGGAATTTGAAAAGGGTGAAAGTCTTGGCTACAAAGCATGAACAAATTTTGCAATACATCGATGAACTTCCTATTGGAGAAAAAATATCAGTGCGGCAAATCGCCAAGGCGATGAAGGTAAGTGAAGGTACTGCTTATCGTGCAATAAAAGATGCAGAAAATAAAGGTTTTGTCAGTACCATTGAAAGAGTTGGAACCATACGTATTGAAAGAAAAAAGAAGGAAAATATTGAAAAGTTAACATTTGCAGAAGTGGTTAATATTGTGGATGGCCAAGTGGTAGGCGGAAAGGCTGGACTTCACAAAACCCTTAATAAATTTGTCATTGGGGCAATGAAATTAGAGGCAATGATGCGGTATACCGGAGCAGGGAACCTGCTTATCATCGGAAATCGTACAAAAGCACATGAACTTGCATTAAAAGCTGGTGCGGCTGTTCTGATAACAGGTGGATTTGATACTGATGATGATGTGAAAAAATTAGCCGATAAGCTTCAAATGCCAGTTATTTCAACCAGCTATGATACATTTACCGTTGCTACGATGATCAACCGTGCTATATACGATCAATTAATAAAAAAGGAAATTATTTTAGTAGAAGATATTTTAATACCATTATCACAAACCTTTTATTTAAAGACATCGGATAAAACAAATGTATGGCACCAATATAATCAAGAAACCATGCATAGCCGATATCCAGTTGTTGATCAAAATATGAAAATTCAAGGGATGATCACGGCTAAAGATATTGTTGGCCATGGGCAGGAAACTCCTATTGAAAAGATCATGACCAAAAATCCATTATCGGTTAGCGGAAAAACAAGTGTTGCTTCTGCAGCCCATATGATGGTTTGGGAAGGAATCGAACTTCTTCCAGTTGTTGATGAATCCAATCATCTGGAAGGAATCATTAGCAGGCAGGATGTGCTGAAAGCCTTACAAATGAACCAGCGGCAGCCACAGGTGGGGGAAACAATAGACGATATTGTCACAAATCAAATGATTCTTATTCGTGGAAAAGCAAAAGGGGAAGATATTTATTCCAGTCAGGTTACACCACAAATGACCAACCATCTTGGTACTATCTCCTACGGGGTTTTCACGACTATTGTTACTGAGGCAACAAGCAGGATATTAAGAGGGTATAAAAAGGGAGATCTCGTTGTTGAAAACATGACGGTTTATTTTCTAAAACCAGTACAAATCGATAGTATTTTAGATATTATTCCGCGAGTCTTAGAGGTAGGAAGAAAGTTTGGTAAAGTAGATGTAGAAGTGTTCAATGAAGGTGTCCTCGTCGGAAAAGCTCTTATCATGTGTCAGCTATTGGATCGACATTAAGAAAAGCCGCTTCTATAAGAAGCGGCTAAACTTATTTTTGATTTTTAAGCATCTCTGCTTCTTGAATTGCAAATGGTAAGTAATGTTTATACATCTTTATTCCAGTCCAGACGCTTGATCCGCCCAAAATAATGAAAATAGCGGCGATTATATAAGTTACTGTCGTATGGAACAAAAATAATTGGTTAACTCCAAAAAGTGCAATAAATAGACCAAGAGCTATTTTTGATTTAGCAGATAGCCATTTCTTTTCGACTTGACGATTGCTTCTTATGTACTTTGTTTTATAAAATACATAGAAAGCAAGGGAAATAGTAATTAAACTAACAAGCACAGGCATTTTAGTATCCTCCAAATTTCGATTAGCTTACTTCATTTTAACGCTATTAATAGGAAAAAGCTATATGGAATGGGGGATACGACATGTTTGCTTAGGTAAAGGAGTCATTATTATGAAACAAGAAATACTTAGTGCAATAGAAAAATATGAAACGATTATTATTCATCGACATGTACGTCCAGATCCAGATGCCTACGGTTCGCAGTGTGGATTGGCTGAAATATTAAGGGCATCATATCCGGAAAAAAAAGTTTTTGCAGTTGGGAAAGAAGACCCCTCTCTCCAATATCTTTACCATCTAGATAAAGTAGAGGATTCCACCTTTAATGGAGCACTTGTTATTGTTTGTGACACAGCTAATGCAGAAAGAATTTGCGATCAAAGGTACCATTTAGGTGATATGTTAATCAAAATTGACCACCATCCAAATGAGGATCCATATGGCGATTTGCTTTGGGTAGATACTTCTGCCAGCTCTGTCAGTGAAATGATCTATGAACTTTATTTGTTCGGAAAAGAAAAAGGATTAAATTTAAACCATGAGGCTGCGCGCCTTTTATTTGCGGGCATTGTAGGAGATACAGGAAGATTTCTTTATCCAAGCTCAACAGAAAAGACGTTTAAATATGCAGGTGAATTGATTCTTTACAACTTTTCTCGGACAGAACTTTATGACAAGATGTATGAACTTAAATCAAATATTGTGAAGCTTAATGGGTACATTTTGCAAAACTTCGAAATGAATGGAAATGGTGTAGCCTCCATGAAGATTTCAAAGGTTCTTTTGGACCAATATAATGCCATTCCTTCCGAAGCGTCCTTACTTGTTAGTTCATTAGGTGATGTTGAAGGTTTAAAGGCCTGGGCCTTTTTTATTGAAGAGGATGATCAAATTCGAGTAAGGCTTCGTTCTAAAGGACCTGTCATTAATGGAGTAGCTAAAATGTTTAATGGCGGGGGCCATCCACTTGCTGCTGGAGCGACAATTTACTCATGGGATGAAGTGGAAAAGGTTTTAAGTGAGCTTGATAAAGTGTGTGCAAAATAAGAGAGTAAAAAATCGGCCTAATACGGGCCGATTTACTTCTCATAATGCATCTCAACCTGGATAGAAAGGGTTGTATAAACAACCATTTCTTTTACATCTAATTTATATCTTTTATCATTAATTTTAAAAACTTTATTTTCAATCATTTTTTTAATCAAATCTTTACTTTTGTAAACTGTCTCCAAATCTTTTGCAATCATAATACTAATATCTTCCTTAACGGCATCTTCCACTTGGAATGCACTAAAAGAATCAAGATCATATTTTTCCCAGTTTGTAACTTTGACATTTATTTTCTGAACGGTTATTTGTTCTATATTCTTCTTATTTGCAGCCTTATATTCCTCTTGCCATATTTTAATCTCATTTTTCAATTCATTGATTGTATCCTGCTGCTCGCGTATTAATTTAGTATGCGTTTCTTGCCAAAACCCATTTATATATATAAAAATGCACCAGCTTACAACTCCTCCAATAGCCGCACCTGCAAAAAATCGCTGCCATGAAGGTCTTCGATAAACAGGAGGGATCCTCATGATGAAATATACTCCTGGGTGAGCCATTTGATTAATAAGGCACCAGTCTGGGCACCGCCTAATGCTGAAATGATTAATAAGAGTTGCTTGACGATATCTTTTGTTTCACCTTGAAAAATCCCCCGTTCAAAGGTGTAGAATGTATCAAACGTCCCTCCAATTGCTGAAACAATCGCCCATATTCTTAATAAAGAAGAAAGCCGATAAATGGTTGTTAATAATGGCTGTCCCGTTAAAAATGCCGCTAAACTCCCAATCAACGATCCTCCAAGTAAGACTCCCAAAGCAATAAAATAGCTCTCAATAAAGGTAGGAAAAAAACCAATTTCTTTCATCATTTAGCCACCTTATGAAAAATCAAAAACCCTTTGTACCATCATATGGACAATGGTCCAATAATATGAATTTAATAAAATGAGAACATATTTTCCTTTTTTCAGACAACAGGCTATAATGAAAAGAGAATAGTTTAAAGGGTGTGACAAATATGTCTTTTATTCACCTTCAAACATATAGTGCGTATACATTGTTAACCAGTACAGCGTCGGTTAGTGATTTAGTTAAGGCTGCAAAGGAAAAAGGATTTCCATGCATAGCATTAACGGATCGGAATGTCATGTACGGTGTGATGGAGTTTTTTAAGCTTTGTGAAAAGGCAGAGATAAAACCAATTATTGGTTTAACGGTCGATGTTAAAGAGGAAGGTATAGAAACAGATTCATACCCTCTTGTTTTAATAGCTGAAAATAATAGGGGATTTAAAAATTTATTAAAAATCTCAAGCTCGATTCAAACGAGGGCGAAAGATGGAATTCCTTTAAAATGGCTAAAGGCTTATTCTGAAGGGCTTATAGCGATGACACCAGGATTAGAGGGACAAATCGAACAGCTTCTCCTTGAAGGGAAAGAATCTGAAGCAAAAAATTTAATTCAAAAACTTAATTTTTTCTTTGGGCAGGGAAATTTTTTCTTAACGGTTCAAAATCACATATTGGAAAAAGAGCTAGTCATACGGAACTATTTTTCTACTTTTTCAAAAGAGCTAGATATCCCGTTGGTTGCCACAAATGATGTTCATTACATTGAAAAGACAGATACGTTTATACATGAATGTTTGTTAGCCATAAAAAATGGTGACAAGTTACAGGATGAGCACCGAGAAAGGCTTGAAAACAATCAATATTATTTAAAAACATCAAAGGAAATGGTAGAAAGTTTTTCAGAAATACCTGAAGCATTGGAAAATACACTTAAGATAGCGGACCGATGTCATGTAAGCTTTGGATTAAATCATTTGTATTTACCTAAATTTCCAACAGAAAATAATTTGTCAGCAGATGAATTTCTTGAGGAGCAATGTAAAAAAGGATTGAGGGATCGAATTTCTTCTGAAAGCAACGAATATATTCAGCGGCTTGAATATGAGTTATCAGTTATAAAACGAATGAAATTTAGTGATTACTTTCTAATTGTTTGGGATTTTATGAGATATGCCAAGCAACGTGGGATATTAACTGGACCGGGCAGGGGATCTGCTGCAGGATCACTTGTCTCATATGTTTTACATATTACAGACGTAGATCCGATAAAACATCAACTCCTTTTCGAACGATTTTTAAATCCTGAACGGGTTTCAATGCCGGATATTGATATTGATTTTCCGGATCAACATAGGGATGAAATGATTGAATATGTTGCGAAAAAATATGGTGAGTTGCATGTTGCACAAATTATTACCTTTGGAACAATGGCTGCAAAAGGTGCATTGCGTGATGTAGGTAGAGCGTTTGGCTTAAATTCAAAGGAGCTTGACCAATTATCAAAACTAATTCCATCTCAATTGGGTATGACTCTTGAAACTGCTTTGAAAGAATCTGAAAGATTAAAGGCATTTGTAAATGAAGCTCCAATGAATAAAAAACTATTTGATACAGCTCTAAAGCTAGAAGGTTTACCTCGACATACTTCCACACATGCAGCGGGTGTCATCATTAGTGAAAAACCCCTCGTAGAGCTAATTCCCATTCAGGAGGGTCATAATCAGGTTTATTTAACCCAATATTCAATGGACTATTTAGAAGAATTGGGTTTATTAAAAATGGATTTTCTTGGATTGAGAAATCTTTCCCTCATAGAATCAATTGTTCATATGATATTTCAAGAAACGCATAAAAAAATAGATTTAAAATCAATTCTGTTAAATGATCAAAAGACGTATGAACTATTGTCAAAAGGGGAAACGACAGGTATTTTCCAATTGGAATCAGAAGGGATGAGAAACGTTTTATTACGACTTAAACCTAATGATTTTGAAGATATTGTTGCAGTAAATGCTCTTTACCGTCCTGGTCCAATGGAAAATATTCCACTCTATATTGATAGAAAGCATCAAAAGAAGCCTGTTGAATATCTTCATGCTGATTTAAAGCCGATACTCGAGAATACGTACGGGGTTATTGTTTATCAGGAGCAGATCATGCAAATAGCTTCCAAAATGGCTGGATTTTCACTTGGAGAGGCAGACCTTCTAAGAAGAGCTGTTAGTAAAAAGAAAAAAGAGGTTCTTGATGAGGAACGGAACCATTTTGTTCAAGGAGCTTTAAAAAAGGGATATGATATTCCTCTCGCAAATGAAATTTACGATTTAATTGTTCGATTTGCCAATTATGGATTTAACCGAAGCCATGCGGTCGCATATAGTATGATTGCGTATCAACTTGCCTACTTAAAAGCGAATTTTCCTGTTTGTTTTATGGCAGGGTTATTGTCCTCTGCCATTGGAAATGACGTGAAAATAGCCCAATATATTCGAGAAGCAAGGCAGATGGGAATTAGGATTCTACCTCCTTCCATAAATGAAAGTGATTTCTCCTTTAAAGTTTCTAAGGGAGATATCCGCTATAGCCTTGCTGCTATAAAAGGTGTAGGAGCCACAGTCTTAAGAGGTATTTTTCAAGCAAGAAAAGCGAAAAAATTTGATGATCTATTTGATTTTTGTCTAAGGGTTCCATTAAAAGTAATGAACCGTAAAATACTAGAATTTCTTGTACATGCAGGTTGTTTTGATGAATTTGGTGAAGATAGAGCTACTTTACTTGCAAGCATTGATGTGGCCATTGAACATGCTCTTTTAGTAAAACCGGATGAATCAAGTCAAATTGATTTCTTTAAAGAAGAGGAGTTTTTACTTAAGCCAAAGTATGTATCGGTTGATCCAATCAGATTGGAAGACAAATTGGCATGCGAGCGAGAAGCGTTAGGTCTTTATTTATCTAACCACCCGGTTACCGTTTATGAGGAAAAATTTAAATCAAGCGGGATAACCCATCTATATGACTTACTATCTCAAAAAAAGAAAGGGATCATTTGTGTTTATATAAATGCTTTAAAAAGGATCCGTACAAAAAAGGGCCAATCAATGGCATTTTTAATAGTTAGTGATTCAACTGATGAAATTGAGTCAATTGCTTTTCCAGAAGTGTATAAGAACTTCTCAAATAAACTTGTTCAGGGGAAAATAGTTGTTATTGAAGGGAAGATAGAAGAGAGGGACGGAAAACCTCAATTTCTAATTCACTCTGTTTTCGATCCGGAGGATTGGGTAAAGAGAAACCAACAATCAATCCTTTATTTAAAAATAACAAAGGAAAAACAGGATTCTCTGGCTTTACAGCAATTAAAGCAGGTTTTAAAAGAAAATAAAGGACAAACACAAGTAGTTCTGTATTATGAAAATAGCAGGAAAACAGTTAGATTAGCGAATGAATTTAATGTGGATGGAAATGAAAAATTGTTAATTACATTAGAAGAATTGCTTGGTAGCAGCAATGTAGTCCTTAGAGATTAAATCTTTACAACTAGTTAATATATGATATAGTGAAAAAGAGACCACCCGTGGTCTGACCACTTTTTTAGTGAGTGAATTAAATACTTCTTTAAAAATCATAAGGAGTGACCTATCGTGACATTGCGCGAGGAAGCATTGCACATGCACCGAATTAATAAAGGAAAACTAGAATCAAAATCAAAAGTACAGGTTCAAAATGCAAAGGATTTAAGCTTAGCTTATTCCCCTGGAGTAGCGGAGCCTTGTAAAGATATTTATGAAAAACCAGAATTGGTATATGATTATACAATGAAGGGGAATATGGTGGCCATTGTTTCAGATGGAACTGCTGTTCTCGGCCTTGGTAATATTGGTCCTGAGGCTGCTCTTCCTGTAATGGAAGGTAAGGCTGTTTTGTTTAAAAGCTTTGCAGGTGTAGATGCTTTCCCAATTTGTTTAAATACAACTGAAGTAGAAAAAATTATTGAAACGGTTAAGCTTCTTGAACCAACATTTGGTGGGGTCAATTTAGAAGATATTGCAGCTCCAAATTGCTTTGTCATAGAAGAAAGATTAAAAAAAGAAGCTAATATTCCTATCTTTCATGATGACCAGCATGGCACAGCCATTGTAACTGCAGCAGGACTCGTAAATGCTCTAAAGTTGATTGGAAAGAAAATGACTGAAATTAAGATCGTGGCTAATGGAGCAGGTGCGGCTGGAATTGCTATTATTAAGCTGCTTTATAATTATGGTGTAAGAGATATTATTATGTGCGACACAAAGGGAGCCATTTACGAAGGACGCCCAGTAGGAATGAATTCAGTAAAAGCACAAGTGGCTAAATTTACTAATAGAGATAAAATTAGCGGCAGCCTTCAAGAGGTTATTAAAGGGGCGGATGTTTTTATCGGGGTATCTGTTGAAGGTGCCTTAACAAAAGAAATGGTTGAATCGATGAATAAGGACTCGATCATTTTTGCTATGGCAAACCCAGTTCCTGAAATAATGCCGGATGTGGCCAAAAAAGCTGGAGCAAAAGTAGTTGGCACAGGAAGATCTGATTTCCCAAATCAGGTAAACAATGTCCTTGCTTTTCCAGGTATTTTCCGTGGAGCACTTGATGTTCGTGCAACAAATATAAATGAAGCAATGAAAGTTGCTGCTGTAGAGGCTATTGCGGGATTAATTAATGAAGATGAATTAAATGCAGATTATGTAATTCCAGGTCCTTTTGATACTAGGGTAGCTCCTGCTGTTGCAGCTGCTGTTGCAAAAGCTGCAATGGAAACAGGTGTAGCCCGTTTAAAGGTCGATCCAAATGAAGTAAAAGAAAGAACAATGAAGCTCGCATCTATTGGAAAAAGCGAGTGATTCATTCGTGACGAGCGATAATCAAAGTTCAAAGGTTTATATTGAAATTTTAAAACAATTAAGAGAAATGATTTCGGTAGATAAACTAAAATCGGGAGATAAAATCCCTTCAGAACGTGAATTATCTGAGCGCCTAAATGTTGGGCGCTCTTCAGTTCGAGAAGCTTTAAGAGCGCTCGAATTACTCGGTCTTATTGAGACGAGAAGAGGAGAAGGTACATATATTAAGGATTTTCATGGAAATCAGCTTATTAAGCTTTTAAGTACCTTTATCTTACAAGAAGAAAAAGCAAAACAAGATGTAATTGAAACAAAGCATTTTATTGAAATGGACTGTCTAAGGCTTTTACTTCAAAAAGGGAATTTTAATTATGAGGATTTTAAAAGCTGGGTGGAAAAAGACAAGTTTTCAGATGATGAGTTTTTTTATAGAATGATTGAAAAGGCAGATAACCATCTTCTTTTAAGAATATGGGTCATTTTAAAAGACTTTAATCACTCTTTATTTATAGAAAAAAGTGAAAACAAGAAAAAGGATTATCATAATCTTATTCGTGCAATAGAAGCAAATGACATGGAAAAAACTCTTACTGCCTATTGGAAACTCAGAAAATGTCGATTTTCTAACGACAGAAACTGACTGTTTTTGAAGCTTTATTACTTTATATTGTAAAAGACAAGCATACAAGCCCCCTAAAACGGGTGTTTTAAGCTAATTAGAATTTATCATAAATTCTGAATGCATAAGATAAACTAAGCCATTCGCCTAAAGGACTTGAAGAAAACAAGCTTTTCTAATATTCTGGTGGTCTGTCCACTACGCAATCATCCAGATTATAGTGAATGAAGTGTTAGTTTAAAAGGAAGACTTCAGATTATAAACAATGAAAAACTTGCCAGCTTGCCTAAAGCTTAGCATGAGGAGGTTTTACCTTGCTTAAAGAGCTTTTTACGAAAAATAATACAAAAAAAAGGAAATATGCAACCATTCCTTCTGAACAAATGAAGCAAGATGTACCAGAAGGAATAATGACAAAATGCCCATCCTGTAAAAAAATAATGTATACAAAAGAGTTAGTAAAAAACTTAAAGGTTTGTTTGCATTGCGGATATCATCACCAGATGAATTCTAAGGAACGGATTGACAGTTTTCTTGATGAAGGAAGTTTTGAGGAATTAAACGAAAACATGATATCAGAAAACCCATTAAATTTTCCGGAATATCTTGAAAAGCTGGAAAAGGATCGACAAAAGAGCAAGTTAAATGAGGCTGTTGTGACAGGAATAGGAAATATTCATGAACAAAAAATAGTTGTAGCCATTATGGATGCATCTTTTAGAATGGGAAGTATGGGCTCTGTTGTTGGTGAAAAAATAACAAGAGCTATTGAAAAAGCAAATGAGCTTTCTGTTCCTTTCATTATTTTTACAGCCTCCGGTGGTGCAAGAATGCAAGAAGGAGTCTTAAGTTTAATGCAAATGGCTAAAACCAGTGTGGCATTAAAAAAGTTTGGTGACAAAGGCGGTTTGTTTATCTCAATAATGACACACCCAACTACGGGTGGAGTATCTGCAAGCTTTGCCTCTGTAGGCGACTATAATTTTGCTGAACCCGGTGCGTTAATCGGATTTGCTGGCAGAAGGATTATTGAACAAACGATTAGAGAAGAACTTCCAGAAGACTTTCAAACGGCAGAGTTTTTACTAAAGCATGGCCAATTGGATGCTGTTATATCTCGTATAGATTTAAAAGATCAAATTGGAACAATTCTTAAATTACATCAAGGAGGTGAACTGAATTGGTAGGGGAACTAGAATTTGAACGACCGGTCATTGAACTTCAAAAGAAAATTAAGGAACTTCGTGAATTTACGCAAACAGCTGATGTTGATTTAACTTCAGAAATTGAAAAATTAGAGGCACGACTGCAAAAACTTGAAAAAGAGGTTTATGATCATATAAAGCCTTGGGACCGGGTCCAAATTGCCAGACTTTCCAATAGGCCCACAACCCTGGATTATATTTCTTTTTTGTTCGATGATTTTTTTGAATGTCATGGTGATCGAACCTTTGCAGATGATGAAGCGATTGTTGGTGGAATTGCAAGCTTTCATGGTTTGCCTGTTACAGTTATGGGTCAACAAAGAGGAAAAGATACGAAGGAAAATATTCGCAGAAACTTTGGAATGCCACATCCTGAAGGGTATCGAAAAGCACTGAGGCTAATGAAGCAGGCTGAAAAGTTCAATCGACCTATCATTTGCTTTATTGATACAAAAGGTGCTTATCCAGGTAAAGCTGCTGAAGAACGTGGTCAAAGTGAAGCAATTGCAAGAAACTTAGTTGAGATGGCTGGCCTTACTGTGCCTGTAATTTGTGTTGTAATCGGTGAAGGTGGAAGTGGTGGAGCCCTTGCGCTTGGTGTGGGGAATTACATTCACATGCTAGAAAACTCGACTTATTCAGTTATTTCACCTGAAGGTGCCGCTTCAATTCTTTGGAAGGATGCTTCTTTAGCAAAAGTAGCAGCTGAATCTATGAAAATCACCGCACCTGATTTAAAGAAACTTGGTATTATTGATGAAATTATCCCTGAGGTTAAGGGCGGAGCTCATAGAGATGTAAAAAAACAGGCTGAAGAAATAGATAAGGTGATCAAGAAATCTCTTCAAGAGCTATTAAAACTTTCTAAAGAAGAGTTAGTAGAAAATCGTTATCAAAAATTTAGAACAATTGGAGAATATTCTTTTCTTGATGAATATATTGGTGCAAAATAGAGACGTGCTCACAGAGCATGTCTTTTTCATAACTAAAACGCTTTCAATTCACGAATTATTTCGTCTTTTGATTTTAATAGCATGAATATGTTGTTATAGAGGTTTCTTCATGTTATTTTATAAATATTCCCGGTTATTATGATAAATAATAATGAAAGTTATATCTTACAAAAATCTATACAAAAATCTATACAAAAATCTATACAAAAAATTTACATACTTATTGAATTATTGATGGGGGGATAAATGTGAAAAAAATTGGTGTTTTAACAAGTGGTGGAGACTCTCCAGGTATGAATCCAGCTATTCGGGCTGTTGTTAGAAAAGCTATTTTTCATAATTTAGAGGTTTATGGAATTTATGGGGGATATGCTGGCTTAGTAAGTGGGAATATTAAAAAGCTTGAGCTTGGATCAGTTGGGGATATTATTCATCGTGGCGGTACGATGTTATATTCTGCTCGTTTACCAGAATTTAAAAATAAAGAAGTCCAGCAAAAAGCAATTGAACAGCTAAAAAATCATGGTATTGAGGGATTAGTGGTTATCGGTGGTGACGGCTCTTACCGGGGAGCAAAAGCATTAACTGAACAAGGTTTTCCATGTGTTGGCGTTCCTGGAACAATTGACAATGATATTCCTGGCACTGAATTTACGATTGGATTTGATACAGCGCTAAATACCGTTATTGATGCAATTGATAAAATTCGAGATACAGCTACATCCCATGAGCGTACATTCGTTATTGAAGTAATGGGTCGTGATGCTGGTGACATTGCTCTTTGGGCTGGCCTCGCAGGTGGTGCAGAAACCATTTTAATTCCTGAAGAGAATTATGATATGGATGAAATTGCCGAAAGACTTAAAAAAGGTAGTGAACGCGGGAAAAAGCACAGTATCATTGTAGTAGCTGAAGGTGTGTGCAGTGGTGTGGAATTTGGGAAACAGTTAAACGAAAAAACCCATTTCGATACAAGAGTATCCGTTTTAGGTCACATTCAGCGCGGAGGTTCTCCCACTGCATTTGACAGAGTGCTTGCCAGCAGATTGGGAGCAAGAGCAGTTGAGCTTTTGATTGAAGGAAAAGGCGGACGTGCAGTCGGAATTGAAAAAAATCATTTAGTTGATTATGACATCATTGAGGCTTTAGACAAAAAACATACATTAGATCTTGATTTATTTAAACTTTCAAAAGAATTATCCATTTAATGTACTAGATTGAACAATGGAGGAAATTACATGTTACGAAAAACGAAGATTGTATGTACTATTGGACCTGCAAGTGAAAGCATTGAAAAATTAACTGAACTTATCAACTCTGGTATGAACGTTGCCCGTTTAAATTTTTCTCACGGGGATTTTAAAGAACACGGAGAGAGAATAGTAAACATTCGTGAAGCTGCTAAAATTACTGGAAAAACTGTTGCCATTTTGCTTGATACAAAAGGACCTGAAATTCGTACCCATAATATGCAAAATGGTGCAATTGAACTTAAGTCAGGTGAAGAGATTATCATTTCTATGGATGAAGTAGAAGGAACTGTTGAAAAATTTTCTATTACATATCCTGGATTAATTGAAGATGTACATGTTGGTTCAAAAATTTTATTGGATGATGGACTCATAGGACTAGAAGTAACCAATGTTGATAAAGCTGCACATGAAATTCATACTAAAATTTTAAATAGCGGGACATTAAAAAACAAAAAAGGTGTTAATGTTCCTGGCGTTTCTGTAAATCTACCTGGAATTACGGAAAAAGACAAACAAGATATCCTTTTTGGTATCGAGCAAGGTATTGATTTCATTGCCGCATCTTTTGTACGTCGTGCAAAAGATGTATTGGAAATCCACCAATTATTAGAAGAAAATAACGCAACAAATATTCATATTATCCCCAAAATTGAAAACCAAGAAGGCGTGGATAATATCGATGATATTCTTGAAGTATCAGATGGTCTAATGGTAGCACGTGGTGACCTTGGAGTAGAAATTCCTGCTGAAGAGGTACCACTTGTTCAAAAAATGCTAATTAAGAAATGTAATGCGCTTGGAAAACCTGTTATTACAGCAACCCAAATGCTAGATTCCATGCAAAGAAATCCAAGACCAACAAGGGCAGAAGCAAGTGATGTTGCAAATGCTATTTTTGACGGTACTGATGCTATTATGCTTTCTGGTGAAACTGCTGCAGGGCTTTATCCTGTAGAAGCTGTGAAGACAATGCATAATATTGCTTCAAGAGCAGAGCATGCGCTGGATCATAAAGAAATTCTTTCAAATCGCAGTAAAGACACAGGGCATAATATTACGGATGCCATTGGACAATCAGTTGCACATACTGCTTTAAACCTTGAAGTAAATTCCATTATTACCCCAACAGAAAGCGGTCATACAGCAAGAATGATTTCAAAATATCGTCCTAAAGCACCTATTGTAGCTGTAACTTCCAACCTGAATGTATGTCGTCGTTTATCACTAGTTTGGGGTGTATATTCCCAGCTAGGAAAGGAAGCAAAAACAACAGATGAAATGCTTGAAATTGCTGTTGAAGAAAGCTTAAATAGTGGAATTGTAAAGCATGGTGATTTAGTCGTGATCACTGCTGGTGTTCCTGTAGGGGAAGCGGGCTCAACTAATTTAATGAAAATCCATATTGTTGGAGATATTATTGCAAAAGCGCAGGGTATTGGCAGAAAATCTGCATTCGGAAAGGTTGTTCTTGTTCAAAACGCCCAAGAAGCATTGGAAAAGGTAAAAGAAGGCTCTATTATTGTTACTCTTGGTTCGGATCGTGAAATGGTTCCAGCCATCGAAAAATGTGGTGCTTTAATTACACAAGAAGGCGGTTTAACAAGTCATGCCGCTGTAGTGGGCCTAAACCTTGGAATTCCGGTTATCGTTGGTGTAGAAAATATCATGAACCTGTTTAAAGAGGGACAAGAGATTACCGTCGATGCAACAAGAGGAGTTATCTATAACGGACATGCAAGTGTGCTATAATGAAAGAAGGGATTAATCCCTTCTTTTTCCTGTGTGCCAGGCATGGCAACTATCTAGGTGGTGAAAGTCCACTGTGGGGGTACACATCAGCCAACCACTAAGGAAGCGCAAGGTACTTGTCGTGAGATA
>JAUZPL010000051.1 GCA_030705955.1 Bacillota bacterium
ACGTATTTTACTGTTAATGGGTCCAGTAAGTGGCGGAAAGTCTACATTGGTTACGATGCTAAAGAGAGGATTAGAAGCCTATTCACGCACAGACCAAGGCTCCATTTTTGCCATTAAGGGCTGCCCAATGCACGAGGATGCATGCATGTGGTAAGTAATCTATAAATTTTACCAACTATCTTGAATATTTAACTAAAGCCTAGGCGTTTAGAAAACGGCTATTTTTTTTGAATTCTATTAACGTAAACATTAATGAAAAGAGCGGATACGTAATATTTTTTAATCTTGCCATGAACTTTTTATTTTTAGGAGAATTGTAAATTTATGTTAAAATAAATATAGATAGAACAACTAATAGTAATACGTTAATAGAAAAATAATCATTTTTTTAGGAGGGAAATATGGAGTTAAATTTAAAAATCAACAATGAAACCAAATTTAGTATTGTAAAAACACTAACCCTGTATTTACTAATTTTCTACTTTGTTTGGGCTATAAAGGAATTGTGGCTAATCAATTATTTTCATTCATTTGGTGAAATAACCTATGCTTTAATAAACGCATCCGCAAAGATTTTAGTTTGGATAGTACCTGTGTGTATATTTGTAAAATATTTTTTTAATACAAGCCCATTGAATTATTTTAATCTAAATATCAATGCTAAAAGAGGATTGTTTTGGGGCATCATTCTTTCTTTACTCGTTGGTTTGTATTTTACCATTATTGTGTATATTGTTAATGATAAAACTTTCCATTTTTTATTACCATTAGACGATTATCTAGACGAGTTCCTTGTGGTTGGAATTGCAGAAGAGATGATGTTTAGAGGGTTTATTTTAAAAGAAATAAATAGAAGGCTGTCTTTTTGGAAAGCAAATACTATTACATCACTACTGTTTTTATTGATACATTATCCAATTTGGATTCACAATGATGAGTTTTTTGTTGTTTGGAATCATCTTGACATTTTTCTTATTGGCTTTATCTTTGGTTTTATTTATAAAAAAACAGGCTCATTGTGGTCGGTTGTATTATTGCACTCATTTTACGATTTATTTGTTAATATGATGTTGCATTCTTGATGTTAAAAAATAACGTATGTGCTAATTTAAAATACATACAAATAAAAGTTAAAAACGCTTGGAAATGATTTCCTAAGCGTTTTTATGTGCTAATTTTATTGTTAAATTACATTATCTGAACTTCTAACTTACAAAAGAAGTGCCCAAAATAATTAAATTGATTATACTTTAAACCGACTAACAACTTTTTGAAGTTCTTCTGCCATTCCAGAGAGTGAAGAGGCCGAATTCGCAATTTCCTCCATTAATGCAGTTTGTTCTTCAGCTGAATCTGCAACGTCTTGCGTATTTAAAGAGGATTGCTCAGAAACTGTGGATATTGTTTCCATTGCTTGTACCATGTTTAAGGAGCTAGCATTAATTTCTTCTACTACGGCAGCAACTTCTTGTGACTGTCCTGAGATATCTTCAATCATCTTAACAATACCATAGAAAGAATCTCCTGTTTGTTTTACCATCTTAATACCTTGTTTTACAACTTCCGTACCATTATGCATAGATTCTACTGCCTTATTTGCTCCCAACTGAATTTCTCCAATGAGTTGACGAATATCTTCTGTAGCTTTAGCTGATTGTTCAGCCAAATTTCGAACCTCATCTGCAACTACAGCAAAACCTCTACCCTGTTCACCAGCCCTAGCTGCTTCAATTGACGCATTGAGAGCTAATAAATTAGTTTGACTAGAAATTTGAGTGATTAAACTAACAATCCCATCAATTTCCTTTATTTTTTCTCCTAGATTTAATACAATTTCAGAGATTTGATTTACAGTAATTTGAACTTCATTCATCTGTTCCATGGTCTGCATGACTAACTGATTTCCGTTATTAGCACTTTCATTAGCAGCTACGGAATCATCTGCTACAGCCTGGATGGACACTGCAGTTTGGTCCACACCACGGGATATTTCCGTTACAACTAGATTTGCTTCAGTAGCAATTGTAACCTGTCTTTCAATTCCACTTGCAACTTGATGAATAGTTTCATTAATTTGTTTACCTGTGTTATTTGTTTCCTCAGCAGCTGCAGTTAATTGTATGGCTGACGAAGCAACTAATTCAGCATGGTTCTGTACTAATGATATTATGTGACGTAAATTACTACTCATTTTATTAAAGGATCGAGCTAATTCACTAATCTCATCATTAGATTTTGTTACAATTTGATGGGTAAGATCCCCTTCTCCTTCCGCTATCTCTTTTAATTGTTGATTTACTTCTAAAAGAGGACGGGTAATGATTCTATTCGTTAAAACACGTGTCAAAATTACGCCTATAACGATTAAACCCAGGCCAAAAATCAATAGTTTTATAAGATTATAGTTAATCGTTTGTAATTCACTACTCATTGAAAATTGAACACCCGCTACATAATCAGTTTTACCATTCACATGAAACGGAGCCGTCACATCGATAATATCACCATCTAAAATGGTTACTACTTTGTTTTCCTTAGCTGCTTGTATATCTTCTGGATCCGCCTTTTTTCCAATGTTTTTAGGATTAATAGAGGCAATCTCCATCCCACCATCTATCTGGTAGATATCAAATTCTTGAATATCCTTTTGTAAGGATTTTAATCTGTTCAAACATTCTTGGAATTGTTGTGGCGTCACATCCCCATTCAAGGTTGAGTCAATGGTTTGAATTACCTTAAGGGCTTTACTTTTTTGCTCATTAATCATCAAATTTTTGTTATCTAGATAAGAAATTACAAGGAATAAAACGATAAGTAAGGACAAAAGAGAACTAACTGTTATAATTAGTTTTTTTGATAAACTTAATGTAAGTAAATTGCTTTTCATTTTTTTTCTCCCATGGTGTAAAATATGTAGATTTTCATCCTATCTATTTTCCTAATAAGGAATATTGGTTTTGTAAAAAGACCTCCATCTGTTCCTTTAGAAAATCAATATACTTGGGAACGATGTCTATAGTAGTATACGGAGATATACTAAAAAACTTATGAGCGTAAACTGGTATTCTTAGATTATCGATAGTATCGATGATGCATTGTCTTGATGTGTTACCAAAATAGATTCTATGCCTTTCCATACCAAGTTTTTCACCGAAACTAGCATTAAATTGATTGATTTCATTGATCTGGTTAGAATCTAGCATTCCTAATTGTTCTTTCTCCCATAAAATGTTCTTAGGATAAAAACGGAAAGTAGTAACAGGTGATACCTGGTTTGTTACTGCTACATATTTAAAAGCTTTTGTTAATTGTTTTCTAAACTCAAGATTTACCTGGAGATAATTCGCTAATATTTTTTGATACCCTTCAATTCCGAGGGTTAATAATGATGCATAAATAGGAATAGAGCTTCCCATTCGAGAGCATTCTAAAGTATAACTTGTATGATATTTCCCATACTCTCTTTTTCCAACATAAGGAGTTTCCTCTGTTTCTAAATCAACAAATCTAAAATTCTCTGCTTTTTTTATTAGAAAAAGACTAGATGCATAAGGTGTTTGCCCCAATTTATGAAAATCAAAAACCATACTGTCTGCTAAATGGATACTTGAAAAATACTTGTGATAATTTTTTAGGTTTTCTAATGTTTCTTTTTCAAAAAATAGTGGATTTTCCTCGAAATTATAGTTATTAAAGAATGTAAACATTCCACCCATAGCTGTGTCAGCATGTATATAAATTGGAGCTAAACCATTTTTCTTTTCAAAATAGTGTGCAGTTTCTTTGATCTTTTCTAAGTCATCTATAGCGAATGAATCTGTTGACCCCATTGTTGCTAGAATATATATAGGAATACCGCCAATTTCTATTACTTGCTCCATTTTAATGATTAAATCCTCGATATCCATAGAATGGTCAGGATTTGTTCTTATCTTAACCAAATTATTTGTTCCGATTCCAGTTGCTTCTACCGATTTATATAAACTGTAATGGGAAAGCTCTGAACAGAAACAGTATAAATTAGGCGGGATGCCAACCTCATTGGTTTGAGGAAAATGCTTTGTGATGGCAATTCTTAATGAATTGAAAACAGCTCCTTGACCGCCCCAAGTGGTATATCCTCCACTAAGTGCTTCATCATATCCAACAACTCTAGAAAGCATTTCAGTTAATGCTGCTTCTAATTTTGAGGCAGTTAGGCTTTCAACGTCCCATATATTATTTCCATTTAGAAGTGTCATAAGTAGATTTCCTAAAACACTAGCGATGTTTGGTAATGGGGCAGCGTTAGCAACATAGTTAGAATTTACATATCTATGACCATTTGAAAGCTCCAAAAGATGATCAATTGTTTCTGTTATAGGTATACCTTGAGTAGGGATCTCAGAGTAAGAATTCATTTCTAGACTATAATTTCCTTGATGAAAATTCCCTTTGCCAAGTATGAGTTTTGATGGATCTTTTAATTGATCAATTCCCGTCAGTAACTTGTTTAAATTGTCTAAGATGTAAAACCTTTGATGTTCATTTCCATCTTGACTAGGGTATAACGATTGAATTTTGTCCACCTTAAAATCTCCTTGAAAATTTTAGTATATGGTCGTTAAATTCTTTCAGTTCCGTTTAAAGACCTATATAAAATTTGGCAGTTTTCACCAATTGTTGCAGGAATAGATGAAAAAGAATTAGTTTCAGAATATGTAGTTAGGATTGGCTTATTTTCCGAGTCAATTGGCAAGTAAAAATCAAAGTACTTAGTAAGTATGATTTGAGATTTAAAACTTGTAGCCTCCAAGAAACAACCCTTTAAGCCTTCTAATTCGGCTTTTTCTAAAGACATTTTGATTAATTTATTAGCAATTTCTTTTCTGTTCTTTTCTGTTCTAACTCCTAACATAAATGCATGAAGGTATTCATTTCTTAATGGTTTTCTCCCTAATTTTTCTTCCAGAGTTTTAAGAAAACGAGAGTCCAGGTCACCTAATAATTCCATAATTCGGTTAAACGGTTCAAAGCTTCCTTCAAAAACTGGAATTTCTTCTACAGATGGATCGAAAACTTCACAAGCATATGCTCCTATAACTTTTCCATTACTAGAATCTTTAGCAATAAAACAATAGCCTTGCTCAGCCACATTTTGTACGTATTCTAAAACAAATTGATCAAAATCATTTCTATTGATATCGATGACATAACACATTGGTTCTCTTATTATTTGATCTTTCGTTTGATAGCCTATAAAGGTTTCAGATAGGCATTCCGCTGTATCAGTAACAAGTTCATGATTTGTAAAATCTAAAATTTCATATTGAATTAGAGTATCTTCAATTGTGTTTAATTTCATTTTGATTCTCCTTTTATTTAAAATAAGGTTTTTCTCCATATTGAAGAAAAACCTTTTGTAAATGATTATAGGCTATAAGCCTTTTCTAAATTATCAGCAAATTCTCCACTGAAGTTCATTTCTTTTGCACATTTTTGAATTTGTACTTTTGCAACAACAGAAGATGGGTTAATTACAACTATTTTCTTAAAACCGCAACCCATATATAAATTAAGAACGTTTTTAATTTCATCAACCACATCTTGAGCAACTGCTTTTTGTTCAGTTGCATCGACAATTAACTTAAAAGTAGGAATGCTAATTTTTTTTAATGCAGCTTGAAAATCATTTACGTATGCTAGGGCATCCTCTTCTTTAAAAAATCCACTTGCTTTTACATACAAGGTTTTCTTGTTATCTTCGATGTTAATTTCATATAATTTGCTCATAATTTCCTCCTATAAATAATATTTTTATGTTTCTGACATTATTCAGCATACTATAAAATTACCAATTTCGACAATATATTACTAAAAAATATTATTCAATTTACCAATTTCGACAAAATATTACTGTAATACTTATATAATACACCGTTTTTGTTGATATTTTACAAATAGTTATATAATAAGTTTGTTATATTTAAATAATAGAAAGCTGAAAAAATAAAAAAGCCCCTTTAAGAGAATGGGCTCATGTTATCTACTTAAAAGAATATTCTTTTATATTAATAACAGCCGGTAAAGGAAATTTACCTGGCTTAGCATCTTGCACTATTTCGATTGTAAGACTCTCAAAAAGAGAATGAATAGCATGTTTCCTTGATTCAAAACTCATATGATGCCATTCATCCTTGACGTTCTGCAGGATAGATTTTATTTCCTCTATGCTGGCCACCTGGTCCTTTACATTTCCTAGTTTTTGAAGTTCATCTTCCTCTTGAGATATTCTATCAAGTCTTTTTTTATAATCGTCTTTAGATATATCCCCATCAATATATAATTCCTTCAATCGTTCTTTTCTTTCTTTTATTCTGTTTAACTGTTTATCCAATTCTTGTAGACTAATCCCTAGAGGTTCATGATCATCGCCTAATTCTAAATCCGTTTTTGCTAGATCTAGCATTTCTATAAAGGCTTGATCTATTGATTCTTCAGCTATTGTAGGCAAATTGCATATTCCAAAAGCAAAACGGCCAGCACATTTATAAAAACGATAAACTCCACCAGACTTTCTTTTTTTAAATGCTCCTGTAAGTCTATTTCCACAGCAAGAGCATTTTGCGATACCAGAAAAGGGGTAATGGTTATCGCTTCTAAATGCCTGGGAGCTGCGTTGTTTTATTAGCAGTTGTATTTCTTCAAAAACTTCTAAAGGAATAATTGATTTAAAGTTTTTCTGATCAAGGTCATTTATGATTTCATTTCTACCTTTTATTGGAGTGCGTTTATTCCACCTATTTTTACCACAATAGATTGGATTTCCAAGCACAAAACGAACAGCAAAGTCACTCCAAATTGCACCTTTTTTAGTCTTAACACCATATTTATTTAGCATTTTTGCAATGTTTTGGGATCCATTAGTTTTATATTTATTAAAAATAAATTGAATCCATTTGGCCTCTTCTTGATTTATTATTAATTCACCATTCTGATTATAATCATAACCAAATGGGGAGGGCCCACCGTTCCTCTTCCCAGATTCAGCCCTATGTTTAAGGTTATCATACACACGTTCAGCAATTGTTTCTCTTTCCCATTCGGCCATGGCTGCAATCATAGTAATGAATAGCTTTCCTGCTGGTGTAGTAGTATCAAATGGTTCTGTAGCAGATTTAAACATGACCTCATATTTTTCTAAGTGTTGAAGTATTTCATGTAGGTCACGTACACGTCTAACTAAACGGTCCAGTTTATATACAAGAAGCACATCGAATTTCTTTTGTTCAACATCATCCAGCATTTGCTGAATACCAGGCCGATGTTCAATATCTTTTGCAGAAATGCCTTCATCAGCGTATTCTATAACGATTGTCCAACCTTGGGATTCTGCAAAAGCCTTTAATCTATGTAGCTGGTTATCTAGTGAGACTCCTTCTTCTACTTGCATATCGGTACTAACACGCCGATAAATTGCACAACGCATTTGGAAAACCCCCTTTCTCTATTTCTATGCATTTTTTTCTTTAGAGTTTCTATAAATATGTTCAATTCGGTATTGGCAAATTTCTTCCGAGACTTTAAAAGTATTTGACATTTCTTTAACTAGAAAAGGGCTTTTCCAATCACAGAAATGCAGCATATGAAAGGGAATAGATGCATACCTGGTAAATCTATTGGCATCCCATTCTTGTAGTTCTCTAAAAGAATTAGGCATGATTTTATACTGATAACCGGAATGTCTTAAAATATGGCAAAGTTCATGAAAAAAGACTTCTCTTTGAGTGACTTTATCCAAGCCTTTATTTATATTAATTAATTTGAATTTACCCTCATCCCTTGCAAAGCATCTTTTATCAGAATAAATTAAATGAATTCCAAGGTTATAAGTAATTGTCCTTAAATCTATATCCTCTGGTGTAATAATTCCCATAGATTTATATAGTTTTGAAAGCCATAAGTCTAAAGGAAATGGTTTGTAAATAGTAGCCAAGAACCTCACCTCAATTTGATTATAAGAACAAACGTTCTATTTAACAATAATAAATTTACAAAAAATACAAATAACATGAAATTTTTGTGGAAAAAGGAGGAAGTGATATTTAAAATAAAATTATCAATATTCTTTTAGAAGAGACACAGGAGGAAATTAATGATTTTTAAGAAGAAAAGTGTAAAAGAAGTAGAAAAAGAATTATTAGAGAGTAATTATGATTTAATAATAGTATTTATTGGTTATACTTTAATTTTATTGGGAATTATAAATGGCATTAAAAAGGTTCCTGAACAGTTTTTATTTGGGGCTACATTAGCAGGTTTATTTTTTACTGCATCTGATTTTAATTTATTAAAAAATAAAGTCTATAATAGAGACATATTTTTGACTGTTTAATTTTTATTTTTGGGTGTGGTTTCGTTTTTCCTACTTCCGGTTATTCTTATAGTTTTTCCTGGCCTTTTTAAAATTTTGAGACCATTAGGAGACGTAGCAACATTTTTTGCCCTAGGCTTTGTTGTTATTGGAATTGGATTAAAATCAAATGATTCAAAAAGAAAATATATTAATAAAAGGATATTAGAATTTAATGTTATAAACTCTAAGCTTGATGAAGCAAGTTATGAGCTTAATAAATCACAAGAAGAAATGATAAGACTTAAAGAAAAGTTAAATGAAACAGAAGCAAAGATAGTGGCTATTGAAGAAAGGAATATTGAAATTAACAGTGGTATAGAATCATAAGATAATAAAATGGAAATGAATAGTATTTTAGTAATCTATAAAATAAAATTACAAAGAGAGGTAACAAAAGCTACCTCCTTTGTAATTTATTTAGGACAAGATGAATGTTTACATACTACATAAAGGAAAATATTCCATAATGTTAAGGGGATAAATATCAATCTTTAAATTTAAATATTAGGTCTATTTTACATAAACCCCACGTTGAATGAAAAATTGTACTTCTCCAGAAAACTTGTCATCTAAATTCTTGTTTCGATTGTTAAAAATGTTATATCAATTGCCTTTTTTTATTTTCTTCTTCTCTCCAAAGTAAAATCTTATCTACTGTATGACATTTAATTTTTCTTTTATCTGCTTCAACTAAAGCATCATTTGTATATCCAGTTGAAGATATAAATTCTGCTAGAATACATTTATAATTCTTTTTAGCGGAATCTAGTTCACGAATTTCTTTTACAGTAACCTGTCTACCAGATTCAATATAGTGTTTTATTTGAATGGCAACATTTTGTTGATGGTGGCGATTATAAATAATTAAATCAATTCCTCCATCTGCGCCCTCAGATGTTTCCCTTGGTTTATAGCCTTTGGCTTTATAATAAAGAAAACAGAGTCTCTCAAATTCACGCCAAGAAAGTTCTTCTAATGGTAAGTTTAAAATTTCCCTTTCAGTTCGGAGTAAATTATGTTCTTTTTTTGTTGTAGAGGGTGAAGTTTTTTCTTTTTTTGTAGTGTTTTTCTTAGAGGAAGGTTTGTTTTTGTTCGATTTCTTGATTGGCTCTTTATCTTGAATAGTACTAAAAATTAATCTAGAAACTAAAGGTGCAAAGATTAATAATCCAATTAAAAACTGCCAACTTAAATTATAATTGAAAATAATTATTAAACCGATGAAAATTAAGAATCCATTTAATATTGTCTCCCAATTTCTTTTATTCTTTTTGGACAACCTACTTTCCCCTCTCCTTTTCAGCTTTCCATTTTACATACTCAATATGCCTTTTAATATCTTCAATCTCTTCATCATCTAAGCCTTCCATGTCAAAGAAAAATAGATTTCCTGATTCTTTAGCCTTTGTCCTCCCAAGAATTTCATCAGTAGAAACCTCAAAAAGATCAGCAAATTTATCAAGTAGAGGCACTTCAATACCCCTTTTTCCACTTTCAATTTTAGAAAGGACGCTATTATCTATTTTTAGTTTTTCAGCAACAAATAGTTGGGACCAACTTTTCTTTTCTCTTAATGCTTTTATTCGTCTACCAATACTTTCATTATTCATATTTATTTACACCTCTTTCGTTATTTTATTATTTTTTCCAAATTAGCAAAATAATATTTGCTAATTTAGCAAATATTTAATTGACTTTTCTAAAATAGAAAATTATTATTAATTTATATAGTTTGCGAAATTAGCAAACAGAGGAGGTGTAAAGGTGCATAATCTAAATTTGGATTTAATTAAAGAGAAAAGATTGAAGTTGAATATTAGCCAACAAGAGATGGCTGATTATCTTGGTTTCAAGAATGCGTCAACTTATATGAAGTATGAAAAAGGTATCTATTCCTTTAAGGCTAATCATGTTCCTTTAATTGCAAAACAGCTTAATTCTCCAATAGAGTCTCTTTTTTTAAATAGAATTTTGCTATAATCGCAAATTAAGATGAAAGGGGTAATAATAATTGCCTAATACCATTTCGGCCTCACTAATGAAAGACCGTTACTGGGCATCCCTAATCCATTTATTTCAAAACCATTGGAAGCTGAAACAGGTTTTTACAACAAAGTATTTTGACTTAAATGAGGAGATAGTCCACGTCCAAGCACTAAAAAGGAATGCTGCTCCTTGGTCCAGTTCAGAAAAAATCATGTTAAACCTAGCATTACATCTGTTTAATGAACGAAACAAATTTAATTTAAGTGATCTTGATTTTCTGGATAGCAACAATAAACAACTGGCATTTGAAGCAATGAAAATTCGTTTTAGGTAATCTTCCACAAATACTATTTTTTCTATCTTCATATGTATTCCATAAAGGAGGGGTACAACCATGAAAATAACACTGTCAAAGGAACAAACAATCAAATTTCTTATGTGCTTTGTGGAGGATGCTAAACGAATTGCAAATGAACGTAAGAAAGAGGCACAGCAACACCGTTCTTCCTTAATTATACCAATTGATAAGGAGCTGGAATTAACAAAATGAAGCAATTTGTTGAAGAAACATTTCAAGCACAAGTCGTACTAGGGAACCTAAAAAAAACTACTTTGTATTTTTTAGATGCATTGTCACAAAGAGATTATGAATCAGCCAATCTTGAATTAGAAGAATTACAGTTTTTAATGAATAGTTTAAAAGAATTTAAGTTAAAGAGAGAAAGAAGAGCCATGTTGGTGAAACTTGTTAAGGATATGAAACAAAGAGGAATAAACATCGATTTTGCAGGATGTTCCTCTCTTTTTCAAAAGGGTGCAAAAATTGCTGGGGAATCCAATAAAAAAATATCAGATATACACAAAAAAAGACAGCAAGCATAAAGCAAGCTGCAAAAAATGTCTAATAAATATACACACAAATAGTTTAACAAAAAAAGTGGTGAAAGGAAAGAGCCAATGCTAGCCACACATCCACATAAAGGAACAGTTGATTTAGGTCGGCTGTTCCCTTCCATTCCAATAAAAATAATAAAGCTCTTAGGTTTTTCCTCTTTTAATCGAGAACAAGACTATGATCGCCGTTACCAGGCTGCCAAGAGGCCATTTATGAAGGGATGGCAGCACATGGACAAGCCTGGGCTCACACATAATGAAACAAATTCCTGGTTATCTCAAGGTGGGTGGGCGGGCCTAGTCATCCCAAAAGGGTTTGTTGTAGTCGATATAGATGAACAACAAGAAGGGGAGCTAATTTATAAAGCTCTTGTGGCAGATAATCTAAACTTCCATGCCATCAAAACGGTAAGAGGATTTCAATTCTTTTTTAAGGATAACCAAAAAGTAAAAGGGCAAGACTCAACTGTTTTAATGGCATGTGGTTGCGTAGGGGATTATCGTCTTTCTGAACGAGGCCAGATTGTTCTACCTTCTATCAATACAAAAGGCCGTGAATGGATAAAGCTTGCTGACGGTGAGCTTTCAGAACTACCAATTTATTTTGAAAGGTTGAAAAAGTTAAATAAAGAGGACCGACCATTTCCCATTCCAATGGGTGAAGGGGGAAGAAACAATACTCTATATGCTCATGCATGCCGGTTAGTAGAATTTGGTTTTGATCAAGAGGAAGTTCATGAAATTACAAGTTTTATAAATAGGTATTTCTTCTTTCCTTCTCTTGAACATCGTGAATATTTGGCTACGCTGAAAAGTGCCTTACAACATGAACCAAGTGGGAAAAATTATGGAACTTCTCCAGTTGCACTAACCATTCACCATCAACAAAAGGAAGATTCTAAGTTCAATCTAACAGAAATGGGGAATGCAGAAAGGCTGGTCTACCGTAACGGCCAATGTTTGAAATACTGTGTTGAGTTTGAAGAATGGCTACTATGGAACGGAAAAACATGGGTTGAGGATAGAAAAAAACAAATTGAACGAATTGCTATTAAAACCTTTCGTGAAATGTATAGTGAAGCAGCTAAAGAAGATGATATGGGCAGAAGAAATGAGCTTGTTAAATGGGCACAGGCGAGTGAAAAAAGTTCTGTTTTTCTAAATAGTATTTCACGTGCTGAAGCAATGCTCCCAATTAGCCAGGAAGAATTGAATACAGATCGTTATAAATTGAATTGCACAAATGGAGTTGTTGATTTAAAAACAGGAAATCTAATTCCACATGATAGAAATTTTTTCATGACCAAAAACACCTATGTTGAGTATGATATTTCTGCCTCTTGCCCAATATGGATAGGATTTCTTGAAAGCATAATGAAAGATGAACAAGGAAATATCAAACAGGAACTAATAGATTTTTTACAAAAAGCAATAGGCTATACCTTAACCGGAGATACAAGTGAACAGGTGGCCTTTTTCCTATGGGGAACTGGCCGTAATGGTAAATCTACTTTTATTAATATTGTAAAAGAAATTTTAGGTGATTATGGGAAACAAACGAATAGTGACACCTTCACATCAAAGATGAATGATTCAGGCATTAATAATGATATTGCCAGGCTTCATAGTGCAAGGTTTGTATCTGCTGTTGAGTCAGAAGATGGCCAGAAATTATCGGAAGCATTACTTAAACAGCTGACTGGTGGAGAACCAATTACAGCAAGGTTTTTGAGAAAGGAATTTTTTGAGTTTCTACCGGAATTTAAGATTTTTTTCACAACTAACCATAAGCCCATTGTCAAAGGGGATGACGAAGGAATTTGGAGAAGGATCCGTTTAATCCCTTTTACCCACACTATTCCAAAAGAAAATGTGGACAAGCTGCTTCCGGAAAAACTCAGAAGTGAATTACCTGGAATTTTAAGATGGGCTGTAGAAGGCTGCATAAAATGGCAACAGGAAGGCTTAGGAGAACCAGATGAAGTTAAGGCTGCAACAGATGAATATAAGGAGGAAATGGACCTCCTATCTAACTTTATTGAAGAATGTTGTGTTACCATGCCAGCTGCTAAAGTTACAGTGAATGATCTTCATAAGGTCTACATGAAATGGGCTGATGAAAACGGTGAATATCCTATGAAACTAAGAGCTTTCAGCAGCCGTTTACAAATGCGAGGATTTTCCAAAAGAAAGTCTACTGGGAATAAGACTTTCTTTTTTGGAATTGGCATCTTGTCCGATTACAAAGAACAGTTACCTAAAAGTTACTCAGTTACCCAAAGTGATACATTTTCTAGTATCCAGCCTATAGAGAAAAAATTTGAAGCAAACCTAGAAAATAGCTCACTTTTGGTAACTTTTAATTCTAAAAGTAACTTTTCCATAATAGAGGAGGAGATTTAATGATTAATCAACTTCTTAACACAATGTATCACTTAAATATACAAATAAAAGAAGTAGAAAATAAAACAAAGCTGGTCTACGAGCCTGGGGTATTAGATGAACAATTAAAAGAACAAATTAAAGAACATAAAAAAGAGATTATGCAAAGGCTGCAAGAAAATGAGGTAGCAAAGAGTATGGGGTTTCTGATCTATCATCATGGTTTATTTTATGAATACCGGTATGGGCTGGGTGCATTCCTTTATATTGAGAGGCTTTCGAACGGTTTTGTAAATGCCTGGAGAGAGAATTACCTTTCAGGCCAGGATAAGCCATTTAAAATAAAAGTCATTGCTAAAGATGCTTCTTTTCAAAAGGCTTTTAAGGATTCAAATAGTTTCATTAATTGGATTAAGAATAAGCCAAAAAGGAAAGTTGGGTGAGGATATCCTATGGGAATTTGTAAAACTCAATTAAGAAAGGCTCAAGATAGACTAAAAGATTTTTTAATTAATCGGTTGATAAAAGCAGGAATCATGAAAATGGAGGATGGTCGTCAACTTTATGAGCTGACTTTAACGGAATTAAAAAAGGAATATAGGGAAATGAAGACTTGTGAAAATTAAATAGTGTTTGATAGTAAATAATAGCTTTATGCAAAAGGAGCAAGTGATGCTTTGCTTGCTCCTTTCCAAATAAAATACTTATCTCTTATTCTCAATTTTAAATTGAGAATATCTTGTTAAATATAAATCAAGTCTTTGACTAATTTCGATTGTCCTTTCGCTACAATAACCACTTACAGAAGCTGATTCAAATAATTGTTTTCTAAGTAATTCAATTGTTTCTTTTAGCTCATTAGGAGCCATTAAATCTAAAAGTAACACTTTATACACTCCAAAAAAGTAAAATAACAACGGGAATTACACAAATTTCTGCAAACACCATATTATTCTATCAAATTTAATAATATTTCGTAAATTGAAATAATGAACGTCATAAAAAATTCATATTTTATGAAAGGGTGAAATGAATTTGGGGTATTTAAGCCAGGTACGTTCAGGGGGAAAACAGTATATCTACTTAACAGAGTATTGTGGAATTCAACCTTTTAGTTCTAAGACAGAAAAACATATTTTTAGCTTTGGAAGTAGCCAAATTGCACTTTTAAAAATGAAAAGATGGTATAGAAAATTTGAAAAAGAGTTTCCAGAAGAATTAAGTGAGGCTGGATATTCAAAAGAAGATTTAAAAATTTGGATTAAAACATTGGAAACAGGTATCACAAAAAATGGAAGGGTATTTCAGTTTGAAAAGAAAAAACGTGCATAATTAACCCAAGTATTTTAGTAATTTATAAGACTAAGATATTTTGCGATATAAGTATCGAGTTGCTTGCTAATTTCAATGGTCTTTTTATGAGTAAGCCCATTACTAATTCCAATTAAAATTAATTCAACTCTGAGTTTCTCAATTGTGTATAAAAGTTCCTGATTAGAAAGTTCATTAGCTTTCAAAATAATACACTTCCAGTATATGACTATGATCTATTTTGATATTTTTTCAAAAGTATTTCTAAATCATGGGATAGTAGGATAAATTCATTACTTGCTGGGCCCTTTTCAAAAAAATTTTTATTTACTTCTTTTCTTAAGTTAAATAACTGTTTTAAAGTTTCTATTTTTATTTCATTACTCAAATTATCATCCATACCTAATAGCTCCCTAAAGATTTGTTAATTTATTTGTATGGTGTGATTCATAGGTGATTTATTTAAGTGTTAATTATTACAAGACTTCCAGATAATATCATGGAAAATTCATATTTAAAATAATAAATATAAAAATAATATAATTCTAAATAATCACAAAAAATACTAAAATAGTGTTTTAAATTTTGTGAAAATGTTTGAATTTGAAGAAGGTATGGTAATAAAGAAATTTTAAGTTATGGAATTTTTATTAAAACTATTGTATAAAATTAAATACAAGAAAATAAAATAATTCTGAATATTATTAAAATAAAAAGGAATAAGAAATTTAACCAAGAATTGCAAAAGCTCAGAAAGTGATTAATTGAAAGAAAAACGTGCTGTATTTTAATATAAATATATATATTAAATTCTGCACGTATTTGGAATTAAGAACAGGACTAGAAATTCAATATCTTTTTTATCATGCAAGGTACTTAATATGGAATTTAATTATGGTCTTTGGATTTAAATATGTAACCTCTGAAAAAATACCGGTTTTCCTATAAAAGGAATGAACCGGTATTTTTTTAATTTAACTGCCTGAAATTTTAATAAACGAAACGAACTAAATCAGAAAACAAATAAAAGAATTTGGACTTCATTTTATGTTTAAGATAAAAATAAGTTTTTACACACATATAACTTAAAAGAAATATTAATCAATAAGCGCTCATCACTTGATAACATAATGGGTCTTCGTTATGGTTTCGGTAATCCTGGTGGATTAAAGTATGGTGGAACTTTGTCTCCCCACTAAAGCAATAAATAGCCAACAAGTCATAGCTTCACCTATATGTAGGGGAGGTTTTGGCTCATCGTCAATTAATGATTGCACCATATTTTTAATAGCTTCAAATACATCTGGACACATACTTCACCATCCTTTCTTCCTTTAAATTTTCCCTGATTAATGCTTCTAATGCATTGTAGTTAAATGTGAGTATTAGAAAATTAGTCAATTAGACATGTTTATACAAGGAGTGCCTTTTTTTTTATTTTGTATTATCCCAAAATTTTTTTTGGGATATTTCAGGAGTTTATTGTCATGTATAGTCGAATCAAGGGGTGGATGTAATGAATGGACAAACATCAACTGGATCTACTACAAATATAAGAACAATGACAACCATCGATACAGGAAAAGGGCAGATAAATGTCATTCATGAAGTTACCCTAGGAGATATTCTCCTTTCTACAATTCTAATGGCCATGCTAATTTTTATGGTTTTGGATCGGATGATAAGGAGGTAAATATCTATGTATGATGTTGTTACACAAACCCCAAAAGAAGTCTTTTTAACCTATCTTGTGATCCTTGCTAGTTGTGCTTTAACTTATCCCATTTTTAAGGTAATTTTTTCAGCTTTGGGAAAGGGGCTATCAAGATGGAAATAGGCGGAATAGTTTACTATCTATTTAAGATTTTTTTAGGGAATCCAGATGTAATGACGGTTTTATTAGGATGGGCTGTTGTTGTCACTTTGGTATTTGTGGGTTTAAGGATTTATGAGGATTTAACCTAGAAAGGGGTTGGGGCTGTTTGAGTAGCTTGTCAAATGTGTTTGATTGGGATTTTTTCTGGGGCACATTTGGATTTTTGCTAAAAACCGTTTCTCCTTTCGTCATGCTAGTTGTTGCAATAGCAGCAGTTGGACTTTTACTAGCTGCGGTCATTTCAGCAGTTAGAGGCAAGAGGGCTTAGTTATGCCAAGTTATCAAGCTTTTTTATCTGGCGATAACTTAATTACTTTTTGGAACAATGTTAAATGGTTGCTGTTTCTAGTTGCTCCAGGTGTTCTTATTTGGATCTCAATGGATGCAATTAGCCAATTAATCGAAGTCGTTAAAAAGTCTTTATTAAAACATGATGATGATGACGACAATGACGACTACGATATTTATCACTATTAGGGTAAAATCTAGCTTTTGCTAGAAATAATAAAAAACAAATTATAAGGAGGGCATTTCATATGTCTATCGATTTCACAGGAGTAACTTTACCATTCAGTGCAGCCGATCTTTTAAAATCTGGTGTAGGTCTTTTAACTGTTGTTGGACCATTCGTTTTACTGGCAATTGCTTTCCCAATGCTTACTAAATTGGTTGGAGCAATCAAGAGCGCCTTTTCAAAAGGTAAAGCTGCCTAATTATTTGAGAAAAAGGGGGAGCAATCCCTCTTTTTCTTGTTTAAAAGTGTGAGGTTTTTTAAATGATAAAAAAAGCCAACGTATTTTTAATATTAACAGTATTTCTTTTAATACTACCTATTCAAACATTCGCTAGTGGAATGACAAGGGAATATGATCCACCAAGCAACTCTGATTATTACCAAAAGAAAATATCCTATCAGCTTTATTTCAGCCCTGGAGTAGCAAAAGTAAGAATTACTCAATACAAATACGGAGCGGATCAAACAGATCCTACCAGCATTGTTACACAAAAAATATGGAATGTTAGTCCAAATAGTTATATGTGGGTAGACATGACGTGTAAAGGGGCTACAGGGTATGAATATTTGGATTCAAGTTCAAATGTAGTGGATATGAATACAAGAGGACAAACAGATGTGTATTTAAATTCTGGCACTTGTGATTCAAATAGTATTGCTCCTTCTGATTTTAACGAAACTCAAAATCAATATGCTAGCGATACTTTCGGAGGAACAACAACAAAATTAAGCAATCCACCTACAGCGGATGGGTCTGGAGGAACAGGAACAACAGGTTATCAAGGTGACGGCAGCGGAACGAGTACGGGTGGCAGTACAACAGATCCTGGAACGAGTGGAGGAACAACAACCTGTACAGCTTGTGAAATGTTCACATGTCCAGGTTGGAGTGACTACATGAATAAATTGAATCAGATTGTTAGTGCTATTCCTCCGGCTCCTAATTGGGATGATGTAGCCGGAAAATTTAGAGATACAATCGTGCCTCAATTAGTAAATGATATGGCAGGGGTAATTGGGTCAGCTCCTAATGAGCCTTCTACACCTTCACAACTACTTGGAACGGATGATAGAGGAATAAATAATCAAGTTCCACAAATGCAAGATGTTCCAGGCTTAAGCGGTTCTGGATTTAGTTCACAGACCATAAAAGATGCTGCTCCAGTCATACAAGAAAGGCAAGATCCGACAGGGGGATTTAATCTAGTACAAGATCCTTTATCTAGTTTGCCTAGTTTGCCAACAAACGATTTTCCAAAACCAGGTTCAACAAATGCAGGAGATTGGGGGAATAACAAACCTAGTCAGCCAGATAACCCTACACCAGCAGCACCAAAAGATACAGGAGGCACAGACACAAGCAATGCACCTATACCGAGTGATTCAGGAGCAACAGCACCAAGCCCAGGCGACACAGGAGGCACTGCACCCACACCAGGAGATGCAGGGGGAACTGTTCCAGCTCCTAGCGGTGATACTTATCCAGGAATGAAAGATTATAAACCAGGGCCAGATAGCCCAGATGGAAGTGGTGGGGATATAAGTCCATGAAAAAATTAAAAAAGAAGTTTAAAAAAATAGTTCCAATTTTATTAGCATTAATGATTTGTTATTTACCTTTTGGTGGTTTTAAGGCTTTTGCTTATGATGGTGGTTTATTACAGGGTAAATTGCCTTCTGGTTCTGGTTCTGGTTCAAATTTTTCTAATATTACTGATGGTGACCTTGGTTCGTATGGTCAAATTTCTGCGGGTTCTTCTATTACTTATTCTTTTTCTAGTCCGACTGATGTTAAACATATTTATATTAATGTTCAATATATTTCTCCTAGTTCTTTTTATGTTAAATTTTTAAATTCTAGTGGTTCTCAAATTGGTAGCATTTTTTCTGCTTCTACTGGTGTTGCCAATACTGATGTTTCTTATTTAGGTGTTAGTTCTGTTGTTATTACGAATCCTAATTCTAGTAGTGCTAATTTATCTGAATTTGATCTTTACTCTGTTTCTGGTGTTCCTTCTTCTTCTATTTCTCATACTGATTTATCTAGTTTAACGGTTTCTAGTTTGTCGAATACTTCTGTTAATGTTTCTTGGTCTGCTCCTTCTGATTTAACTAATGTTAAAAGTTTTAAGGTTTATCGTAATGGTTCTCTGATTTCTAGCCCTGTAAAGACTGTTTCTAGTTTTTCTGATTCTGGTTTGTCTGAGGGAGCTACTTATACTTATAAAGTTACTGTATTATATTCTGATGGTTTTGAAACATCGGGGCTCACTAAATCCATAACTACAGGTATATCACATAATGAAGTTTCAAATTTAAGTGGGACAGTTGCTTATAATACAGCAAGCCTTTCTTGGTCGATACCAAATAGCCAATTCTTAACAGGATTTAAGATTTATAGGGATAATCAACTAATTCATACAACGAATGGAATTGAAAATACTTTTAATGATAGTGGGTTAAAAGAAGGCACACAATATTCCTATAAAGTTACAAGTATTTATAGTGATGGTTTTGAAACTACAGGCGTAATGTCAAATGTAACTACCAATACAAAGCCACATGATGAAGTTACAAGTTTAAATGCTAATACTACTTATAATACAGCAACTCTTTCTTGGACTATTCCAAACAATCCATATTTAGTAGGCTTTAATGTTTATAAAAATGGCAGCCTTGTTACCAAATTGGGTAAAACAGTTAGTTATTATCAAGATACAAATTTAAATGAATCAGCAGCTTACACATATAAAATTACTGCTTTGTATGATGATGACTTTGAAACAAACGGAGTAACAACAGTCGCAACTACTACAACAAAAGCTCATGATGAAATTACAAATCTAAAAGCACAAGTGACTTATAACTCAACTAGTCTTTCCTGGACAATCCCAGATAATCAATTTTTAGTGGGATTTAATGTTTATCGAGATAACCAACTTATTAAATCATTAGATCCAACAGTCAACAGTTATGAGGATACGGGATTAAATCAAGGCACAACGTACAATTATAAAATTGTATCAGTTTATGATGATAGCTTTGTAACTCCAGGAGCGACAATTGGAGTAACAATGGTGAAAATATCTCATGACGAGGCAACAAATTTAAATGCAACTATGACTTACAATGCAACTAAATTAGTGTGGTCTATCCCAAATAATCAATATCTAGTAGGGTTCAATATTTATAGAGATGATAAGTTAATTAAAACTCTTGATACAGTTGAAAACACTTATGAGGATGATGGCTTAGACGAAGTAACATCATACAAATACACAATTACTGCTTTATATGTGGATGGCTTTGAAACAACAGGTATAAGCAACACTTTTACAACTTTAGCAAGCACAATTGCAAAGCCTATTTCAGATGTCTCAGCAAAAGCAGTGTCTTACAAGCAAGTCAATCTTTCCTGGAACTTGCCAGATCAAAAAACTTTCCATCATGTAAATATTTATAGGGCTGTAAAGCCTAAACAGCAAAGCTTTTTTAGCGGTCTTTTAGGTTCAGTAGTGTTTGCCGATACAGCACCCAAAGAAATATTTGAGACAAATGGAACTTACTTTAATGATTTAACAGTCGAGCCTAATACCAATTACGAATACACCTTAACTTCTGAAACAACAAGTGGAAATGTAAGCGATCCTATTACTGTTTCAGCTGAAACCCCACAAGAGCCTACACCTGTGTATACTCCAAGTGGAAATTATTCAGTAGGTTCAAATGGTGATTATATATTCAAATGGTCAACACCGACAACGGGAACGGTCCAAATATTAGTAGGTGGAAAGGAATACACGACAACAAATGCTGCGGACCAACAAATAACAATTCCAAGCAGTGCCATGAAAACAACTATTTGGGGAGATCCTGACGTATCTATGATACCTATAGGAGAGTTTGGTACTACAGGTAAAGAATATTCTGTTGGGGGAAGCTCCATAAAAGATAACTTTAAATTACCTTTTGGAAATTCAGAAGTATTAAAGACAAGTTTAGATTTATTAGCTTTATTTGGCCCACTCATCTTATTAGTTTTAACTTTTGCATTCTATAAACCTTTAAGGGACTTCTTGAAAAGAATATTAACAAAAAGAAAGGAGCAACAACATTGAACAATGAGTTAATACAGGCGGTTCTAAATATTATCTTTTCTAAATTCATGCTCTATATTGCTCCTATGATCTTTTTGTTAATGGTTTCTCTTTTTGCTGATAGATTAATTGAAATTTTATACAACACAATAAGCAATAAAAACAGGTGGAGATAATGGGGTTAATTGGTTCAGCTTTTGGGAAATTATTTAATGTGATTTGGTCAGGGATTACCTGGGTAGGTCAATTATTAAAAAATCTATTCCAGGGCTTGATAGATCTATTCGTTAATTTTTTCAAGGTCATTTATGACTTAATAGATGGGTTACTTTATTTTCTTTATAAGTGTGGAATCTTGATTGTTAAACTTTTTCAACTTCTTTTTGAAACAGCTAAATTATTGTGGTCGCTAGTTGTGGGATTTGGAAAGACATTATCAAGTCTTTCCTATACCCCACAAAGTAGTTCTAATACAGGATATTCTTCCATGCTAGGAAAGCTTTTTAATGATTTATCTTTCCTACAAATTGATGTAGTTGCCTATATCTTGCTTTTTATTTTATGGATTGTTACAGCGGTTGCAGCTATGAAATTGCTTTCCTCAATTAGAGTAGGAGGGGATTAAATTGGATTTAAGAACAACTATTTATACTTTTTTTGATAACATTTTTAACCCTCCTATATCTTTTTTGGAAATGGGAATAGAAAAGTTACAAGGTCTTAATTTAGTAACAGCCCAGGGCTTAAATGTAGGTAAATATTTATCAGTATTTGGAGATATGCCGGCAGCGTGGCAAATGGTGATCTCCTCTATTTTAATCTCAAGTGTGTTACTAGGTTCACTTTTAATATTTAGATCAATTGTAAGGATCTATTATTCAGCAAAAGAGGGCATTAAATGGTGGTGAGTTTGTCATCCTGGTTATTTTATTTTCGTGGCCAGTGGAAGTTTGGAAGATAACTAAAGGTATTTACAAAGGAGTAAAAACAAATGGGAGCAGCCTTTTTATATATGTATTTTGTAGGAGCAGGAACAGCAGCAGGAGCAGCAACAATTGGACTAATAACCTGGAAAATAGTACAACGAACAAATAAAAAAGCAGCGAGGAAAAGAGGGATTGTTTAATGTTTGGAGTTGGAAGAAAGAAACAAGATGATGAATTTAACTTTGATACAAATGATCTTTTGGTCATTTTTGATGATGAAAACAAAACCTCTGATATTCAAAGGATCGGTGAAATTAGAGAAGGAACAATTTATGTCACTGGTAAATATGCTATACCTTATGAAGATTGTGAAATCACAACGGGAACAGACGGTAGAAACTTTTTCTATAGGGCTCCAGCCCGTTCTATTTTAGAAACTAAAAGACTAGCAGCCCTGGAGCAAAGCATGGTCTTAAATCAAATTACAGCTTATAGGCCACCTGTTCCACCTAGTTCTATGGATTGGACAAAGGGTATACTATTTGCTCTTATCTTTGTTGCCTTTATCATTATTGGAATATCTAGCTGCGGAGGCGGTAAGTAGTGAAATTTGATTTAAAATTAGTATCTAAAATATTTGAATTAAAAGGAATGATTGACAGCATGACAGACCTTGTAAGTTATGATGACCAATACAATAATCCAATGATTGATAGAGTTGAAGAAAAAATGAATGAGTTAATTCAATTGCTTGAAAACGGAATGGAAAGTATTGCTTGAGAATTGCATTTAAACAAAATTAGATTCGTTTAAGTAAGGAGTTGACCAACTAAATGCAGAACAACAACGCTGAAAAATTACAATCTGTTATTTCAGATGATCTTTTTCCCCAGGTAAACCATATATCAGATGTTAAACAAGTCCTGGAGGAAATGAAAGACAATGCTCAAAACCTTAGAGAGCCACAAATGAAAGCTATTATCCTATTACAAAGCATGGGAGAAAATGAATACTTACATGGAGAAAAAAACCCGTACAAGCCCTTAATAGATTTTGTAATGAAAGGGAAAGAACTTGTTGCGGATCCAGAGTATTACATAAAAACTATTGAGGCATTAATCCCTAAACCACCTAAACCTATTGTAATGGCAGAAAAAGCAGAAAGGGGCAGAAAGTAATGGCACATCATTTCTTTATCCAGGGCCCGCTAGGAGCGGGAAAAACTTTTGTCATGTCATTACTAGCCCACCATTGGAAAGAACGGGTACTGGGACAGGGAGGAAATGTACAACTTTTTTCTAATTATGGTTTAAAAGATAGCAAGCCTATGACACATTACACAGATTGGTATGAGGTAGCAGCTGCACAAGGTTCTATATGTTGTTGGGATGAGGCACAAATGTCATTTTCAAATAGGAAATGGAGCAAATATGGAGCAACATTAGCAACAGAAGTCATGATGTACACCAGGAAAATGCAAAGCGTTCAAATGTATTGCAGCCCTTCAATAAATAACGTTGATAGTCGTATTAGGCAAATTGTTGAAGTATTAATAAACGTTAGGAAAATAGGGGATAAAGGCTTTTCTTTACATTTTACCGACTGGCAAACAGGTGAATTTATGCATAAACAGTTTTTGCCTATGTTTAAGGCAAAACAAGTTTTTAAATTGGATTTATATGACACTTTCAATATGGTTCAGGGCTTTCCTTTACCTCAAACAGAAAAACAGGGAGAGCAATTTTTTGAAAAGCTAGAGCAGATCCACAACACAGCCAGGGGGAAAATAGCAATATGATAGAGGATTATAGCCTAATACCAAAAGAATATAGAAAAAAAGATCCACGTTCTTTGTTATTTCTCTATCCCAATTCTATTATTATTGTGGCCTATGCAAAGAGGATGCAGCTTTTTGCATTTTACCAGGCGTTAGAGGTTGCAGAGGACCTTGCAAAACGGCAGGGATTTATATTATTACCATGGAGCTGCATACATTGGCAACGTGCAAAGAATTACGGTGCTGATCGTAAGGTAAAGATTGGGAGGAAATCCTTCTATTTAATGAAGCTGAATGAATTAACAAAGAGTGAAGATATGAAGTTGAAAAAGTATTTGGATGAAATTCATGGAAGTCAAAAAGTAAGTTGAGGGAGGAAGAGAAAATGAAATTAATACTTGAACGTTTAGAGCTTTCCATACTATTGTTGCACATGAATATAATGCGTAAACCGATTAAAAAAGGGCTTAAAACAAAATACGGTCATTATGAAGCACGTAAAATTATTAAAATTTATGATGATCTTAAGGAACGTTTTGAGAATCAATTAAGTGTAGAAACGGAACCCATAGATTTTTATTTAAATGAGCAGGAATTGGATATGCTGCATTCTTTTATTACCTGGTATATTGCAGAGATACAAGCTTCAGCAAAAGACCAGGGAGCCAACTTAAAAAATGATGAACAGGTTATAATCCTGGAGCAAATAACTGAAAGAGTAAATGCTCTAGTAAAAATAACAGCAAATGAACTACCAAAAAACATAAATTAAAAGAAAGGAGGATCTTAAAAATGAAGTATTCAAATGCTACTTTAACTCTTGGAAAATTGTATGATGATACTCAATCAATAAGGGAGTATAACAAGCAAATACTAGGCTTAGTAAGAAAAGAGTATTACACCAAGAAAATTGACTTTCGCAGCTATGAACGCTTTATAAATATTCTTACCTGCATTAATCTTCAAATTGATGAAATAAAGGAAAAATTGAATGAGTTTATTTTCTTATCTGGGTCTGGAAAGTTTGGAATGAAAATAGATACTGTTATTTAAATAAGTTACCTTTTACACTTGAAAATAAGGAGAGAAAAAAATGATTGATTTCAAGGGAATCAGTTTACCATTTAGTGTTACAGATCTTCTAGATACCGGCGTAGGACTTTTAAAAATAGTTGGCCCTTTTATATTGCTTGCTTTGTGCTTTGCTGCTAATAGATTTTTTTCTGGAGCAATAAGATTTGCTTTTGAACATGATATCAAATATTTTGGAAAAGAAAGTACGAGAACCCGTTTAAAAGAAGAAGCAGAAAGTTTTGGATACACGCTTTAAGATAAGAGAAAAATATAGAAATTAACTTTTTTATTAAAAAACGTTCTTTTTGAAAAGATGTAACATAATTAAAAATCGGCAAGAAAAAGTGCCGGTTTTCTTTTACAAAAACCTTATCAAAATCTAATTAACACTTGGATAGAATAGATCCGTTTATGATAATAAAAAGGAAGTGAATAAAGTGATGATTTTCGGCTACGCCAGGGTAAGTACACAGGAACAGAATTTGGAGATGCAGCTAGATGCTTTAAATAAGTATGGCTGTGAAAGGATCTTTCGGGAAAAAATGACAGGTACAAAAAAAGAACGTCCCCAGCTGGAGGAAATGATGAAGCTGCTCAGAAAAGGTGATAAAATAGTAATATATAAACTTGATCGAATAGGTAGAAGTACAAAACATTTAATTGAACTTAGTGAGACATTAGAGAAGATGGGTGTAGAGCTTGTTTCAATCGTGGACAACCTAGATACTTCAACAGCTATGGGGCGATTTTATTTTCGTGTAATGGCTAGCCTGGCAGAATTGGAAAGAGATATTATCAGCGAACGGACAAAAGATGGTCTTTCTAGTGCAAGAGCTAGGGGTCGGAAAGGTGGACGTCCAAAAGTTCCCGAGAAGAAATTGAAACTTGCTTTAAAAATGTATCAGTCAAAACATTATTCCATTAGTGAAATCGTTACTGCAACTGGTATTTCCCAGGCTACTTTATATAGAAATTTATGAGCCACAAGCATAAGAATAATAAACTTTGAGTATACCTCCAAGACTTTTTTATTTAATATGGATTTAAGGGCCAATAATTTGTCCAATTAATATAGAAAAAGGTCAATTTTGAATAAGGAAATTTTAACCTGATTCAATTAGAAAATTATAGGAAGTCGGAGAAATATATTGATTAAGTAAAGGATAATATTTATATAGTATAGAAAAAATAAGATATAAGCTTTATAATAAAAAATGTTTTGAAAAAGAGGGGGGCGATTTAATTCATGCTAAAAGAGTGTATAGAGATTATAGAAAATAGTCTTGAATATGATGAGTTAGAAAAAATTTGCCGCATCCTCTACGGTTTGTATGACCCCTTTTTACTAGATTTAAAAATCTGGTCAATAATTGAAGATTCTTTACCCAGTGAGACATATAATAAAATAAAACATTATAAAAACACCTTAGTAGGTCATTCGATTATTAATGAATTGGTAATTAAATATTTTCCTGGAGAAATCACAATCAAATACAATTTTATTAAGAACTACTTAAAACGTATAAATGAAATTTCTACTTTTGAATTGAATGTTGGCTCAAGTAGATTAGATATTGGCAGAATAAATGGTAAATCTATTGCATATGAGATTAAGACAGAGCTAGATTCTTTGGATAAGCTTGAAAAACAGCTAAATGATTACAGTAAAGTGTTTGAGTATATATACGTTATTATTCATCCATGTCACTATAAGAAAACGATAGAGGTTATTCCAAGTCATTGCGGAATAATTACTTATAACTTGTCAAAGGATAATTGCAAATTTCACTTTAAAAAGAAAGCTGAAAAAAATAAAGTTATTTGCTCCAGGGAACAATTAACTACCCTAACTAAAAAAGAACTTGACTGGGCATTAAAACAATTTGGAGAAATTAATTTTCCTAAAGAAAGAATTCCTAAAGAAGAATTTATCCTAGGGAAATACTCTCAAAGTAAAATTAATACCCTCTTTAAGAGGGTATTAAAGAAAAGATATAATGCAAAATGGGAGTATCTTTGTGATAATTTTGCTAAAATAATGCCTGTTGATATACATTCATTTTTTTCAACTCAGGCTGATCCTTACTGGGTTTATTATAAAAATTCTTCCATTGTATGAAGGTAGTGACCACAAGCGAAACCTTTCCATTCTGACTGGCTATTACCTTTTTTTATTTTCTTTTGTATATTAACTACATTAGAACAACCAAAACAGTTAGTTTTGTGTGTATTATTAAATTCTTTCCATACATTCGATGATATAACTGATGGAACTACTATTTTTTCAAATGTATTAGCTTGTTGAAGCACACCTTTAAAACCATAGTACGAGTTATCTTCCCAAGAGTACATCAAATAACCTGGGCTGATAACTCCTCCTTTTTTTAATTCATCTTTCTTTGCACCACAATAATCTCCGAATGCTAAGAACCCTAAATGTTTATAATCGTTCAAAAGGCTATTGTCTGCTTCTTTAACAATCTTCCCATGGTCTAAATCTACATTTTTTAAATCTCTCGGAATTGCTGACCTTATTATTACGTTACTACATCCTATTTGACTGGCAAGGTTCTGAACTATTTTATACATTTTTCGATTAGCTGGATGAGTGTGTGAAGATTCATCTATGTCAAGCAAAATAATATCATCTTTTTTTACTAGGCCACTTACCTCAGTAATTGCAAGGTCAAAATTATTGGGGTAAAGCCTAAAAGCAATTTGATCGTAAAGATTCCTTAAGTGTGATTCCTGTGAAGTTAAATAACCATTAAGCAAAGGAGAATTAGGATTGTAAGTAACAGTTGGTATTATCTTTTTCTTGTTTTTCACTAATCTTCCATCTGATAATAATTGAACTCTCCTGCTTGGATCGGCCAAAATAGGTGTTAAGAAGTCACGTACAGGTTTATTCGTAGCATTTCTTAATTTAAGATACATAGGAAAATCTAATATTACCTTAGTGTTAGATATTTTTATGTCCTTTAATAACTGTTCTATGCTATCAGTTTTACTGCTACTTATGGGTTTCTCCGTAACAACCTCAATCAATGGAAGAACCTTACTACTGATCACAGTGGAAGTCAAAGCTTTTCTTTCCTGTGTTCTGAATCTAAATACTGGGACATATTTAAAATTTGACAGTTTTTCTCCTCCTTTCTTTATATCAACTAAAGATCTCCCTATTAAAATAGTACAATAGTATAACAACTAATAACAAGTTTTTTCCAATAGGGCATAAATTTACCATAGACAATGAGGAAATATTTTCTATCAAATAGCATCCATAGCAGAATTGGAAAGAGATATAATAAGTAAAGGACAAACTTAACTTAGCTTAGGCAGTGCAATGGATTGGAAGGGTAGTAGGTCACTGTTAAATCTAAAGAAGCAATATAAATCGTAATAATGTTGAATTTGTAAAAATTTTTTGTTTTACTTTACTAACTATCGATAGTTTACTAAATTATAATTATAAGAAAGAAGGATAAATATTGAACAAATATTTAGAGAAGGTATTTTATATTCTATTGTCAATAGCGTTACTACTCTTTATCTTTATTTTACTTATGGAGTACATAGATCATATTGGCAAAGATTATAGATTTGCAATTATAGGGGCATTGGGATCGATAATTGGAGGTTCTCTAACATTAGTTGGTGTCTGGTTAACAATAAAAATTCAATTTAAATCAAATTTTATTAATGAGTTCCCCAAAAAAATTAGGATGATAGATCATTTAAAAGAGCAAATAAGGGGTATTCCCTCAGGCAATATATTTAAAGATATATTTTATGGAAATCAAAGTATAGCCTATAAACAGATGATAGACAATTTTAAAGTTTCTACTACGGAAATTGATGGGAAAAGTTATTTTATTGTTTGTAAATTAGATAATTTATATGAAGACTTTGTTACTGAAAGAAAAGAATTTATAAAATATAGACCTACACAAGATAAAATGGAGCGCCCTATCCCTACTGAAGAATCAATCACAAAACTAAAAGATTTAGAGAATGAATATACTTCTATAATAAATAGTATTGCAAATGAATTAGATCAACATGGGAAGAATTTGATTGCAAAATTCTTTAAATATAAAGGTAATGAATAGCTAAAACTATATTTTTTATGACTTATTTATCACATGCATGAGGATGCTCTTCATTTAATTCCCCATCATTTACGTGATGATTTCCAAGAGGAGTACGGGATTCGTATTGAAGGAAATCTTTCCCCTTTAAACATGATGCGCCTTGAACAGGAGTATGGAGGCAGGATTGAGGATGTATTA
>JAUZPL010000052.1 GCA_030705955.1 Bacillota bacterium
ACTGATACTAATCGATCGAGGACTTAACCAAGTTCTAATGTATTAAAGCGAACTCGTTTTTACTTCTTCTAACATTATCTAGTTTTGAGGGAATAAACCTCAAAAGTAAAATAGTCTGGTAATTATGGCGAGAAGGCCACACCCGTTCCCATACCGAACACGGAAGTTAAGCTTCTCAGCGCCGATGGTAGTTGGGACGCAAGTCCCTGTGAGAGTAGGACATTGCCAGGCAAAAAAAGAACAATCCACTTATGGATTGTTCTTTTTTTGCCTATAATGGATTTTGCTGGCTAGGTTGTACTTAAATGTACCTGTCGGAATGGAAGAAATACCAGCGGATTTAATTAAAATACCCGCCACTTCTCAAGCTTTCCCCGCTAACTTCCTTTTCTACGATACAGCTTTATTTTCTGTTTGAAGCTGATACATTTGAAAATACTTACCTTTTTTCAACATTAACTCCTCATGGGTTCCTATCTCTACAATTCTGCCATGATCAAGAACAAGGATTTGATCTGCGTTCTTAATAGTAGATAACCTATGAGCAATAATAAATGTTGTTCTTCCTTTTTTTAGAACATCTAATGCTGCTTGAATGATGGTCTCCGTCTCAGTATCAATGTTTGCTGTTGCTTCATCTAAAACAAGGATAGCAGGGTCGTAGGCCAAGGCACGAGCAAAGGAAATTAACTGACGCTGTCCTGAAGATAAAGTACTTCCTTTTTCCAAAACAGGTTCATCAAATCTATTTGGAAGGCTGTCAAGTAAATCCTTTCCGCCAACATCTAATAATGCCTTTTCTATCTTTTCTCTAGTTATTTCTGAATCATTTAAGTTAATATTCGATGCAATGGTCCCGGAGAATAAAAATGCATCTTGAAGAACTATACCCATGTGTTTTCTTATCGATTGTCTTGTTGCTTTTGAAATATCCGTTCCATCAATGAGAATTTTCCCCTTGTTGATAGTATAGAATCGGAACAGTAAATTCATAATCGAGCTTTTCCCAGATCCGGTATGACCGACAAGGGCAATTGTTTCTCCAGGCTTTGCCTCAAAGCTAATATTTTTTAAAATATATTCTCCTTCTTTGTAACCGAAGGAAACATCATCAAAAATAACATGCCCCTGATATGGCGCCATTGCTTTTGAATCCATTTCTTCCCCTTCTTCATCTAGTAGCTCAAAAACCCTTACAGCAGCAACTCGTGCTTGTTCTAAGTTTGCAAATTGGTTTACAATCCCTTGAATTGGCTGAAAGAGCCGGCTTAAATAGTCAACAAAGGCATACAAAACACCTAAAGAAATCATACTATCTAAGTGAATTGATTTATGTCCAAAATAATAAATTAATACTGCAAAAGAGAGATTACGTAGAACTCCAAGAAAGTTATGTGATGTTAAAGAATTTAAATGAAGTAACTTATTTTGATAGTTAAAATGCTTGTAATTAAGTTTTTCAAATTCCTCTTTTGTCTTTTCTTGATGTCCAAATGCTTGAATAATAGACATTCCTTGAATGGATTCATTAATAGTAGCATTTAATTCGCTTAATAATGAACGGATTTTATGATTATATTTTGATGCAAATTTACGGTATACAATAAGCCACATAAAAATAATGGGTATCAAGATTAAACATATTAAAGCAAGTTTTACCTCTAGTAAGGTTAGTGCAATGAAAATACCTGTAATATAAATCGTACTGGTAAAAAAGGTGGCTAAAACAGTTACATAAAGATCACGGATAGCTTCAGTATCATTTGTTATTCTTGAGACAATCTTCCCTGCCGGTAAATGATCAAAATAGCGGATTGGCAGCTGTTGAATATGAGAAAATATATTTTCCCGCATTGTTTGAATAATTTTATTTGCAGTTGTTTGCAGTAAATATATCTGACCGTATTGAAATAGGGAGGCAACTATCAATAATAGGAAATAAATACCGATTAATAATAGAATGTGATGGATTTCCGGATTATAAAAAGCAAGTAATTCTTTGGCATTCAATACTTTTACATGGTATTTACTTATCATGTTCCCTTTTTTTATGAGGACTACCCCATTTTTGAGTGTGCGATTTCCATCAAACGAGATGCCACCATTTACCAAAACATATCTTCGGCCAATTTGGAGAATCTGAATTTCTTTTCCCTTCTTTTCATGACTAGTAAATCGATCTCCTCTTTTATAAAAGTGATGACTGTATAGAACGGAATCTGTGTTACTCTTTGTTTCGTACCATGGAGACTCAATTCCTAGGATATGGTTGTTAATAATTCTTTTTGCAATAAATGGACCAGTTAATTCAGCTGAAACAGAAATGGCTAACATAATTAAAGCAACTATAATTTGTTTTTTATATTTTAGTGCATATTGAAATAAACGAGTTCCTGTTCTCATACTACCACCTCACTTTGCTCTAGATTTTCCTCTACTTGTTGACGTTCAAATTGTTTCTGATACCATCCATTATGTTTCATGAGATCATTATGGGTTCCCTCTTCGACAATTTCTCCATTATTTAGAACAATAATACAATCTGCATGCATGACAGCAGATAATCGGTGGGCAATAATAACGGTTGTTTTTTCTTTTCGCTCTGAACGAATATTGCGGATGATTTCAGCTTCCGTTTTTGCGTCAACTGCAGAAAGAGAATCATCTAAAAGTAATATTTCTGGATTTCTAATTAATGCTCTTGCAATAGAGATACGCTGTTTTTGCCCACCTGATAAGGCTACGCCCTTTTCCCCGACTAATGTTTCAAGTTTATTAGGCAGCATGTCGAGATCCTTTCGGAATGCTGCAAGATCAATGGATTTATCAATATCTTCATTTGATGCATGTGCATCTCCAAATAAAATATTTTCACGAACTGTTCTCGAAAAAAGAACATGGTCCTGTGGGACATAGCCAATCCATTTTTGACTATTTTCTAATGGAATTTGGTGAAGTGGAATACCGGAAACAGTTATTTCACCCATTCCAAAAGGGTATTGTCGCAGTAACTGTTTAATAATGGTTGTTTTTCCACTCCCTGTCTTACCAACAATCCCAATAGTGGTGCCTCGTTTGATGGTAAGGTTAATATCTTTTAAATTTTGCATTTCAGATTTTGGATATTGGAAACAAACATTTTTAAATTGGATTGTTTTTGGAATAGAAACATATTTAGTGTGTTCACTATTTCTTACATCTGCTTGATAAAAAAGCGTTTCATTCACACGATCAAGGGATGCGTTTCCTCTTTGCATCACATTGATTAATTCTCCAATTGCAAACATTGGCCAAATCATCATTCCTAAATACACGTTAAAGGATACTAATCCCCCTAAGGTCAAGTCTTGGTGAAAAACGAGAAAAGCTCCATACCCTATACCAATTAAATAACTCATTCCGGTAAGTATTTTGATGGTAGGTTCAAATAATGCGTCAATCTTGGAAACATTGACATTCTTTTGATATACACTATTTGCTAGTTTGCTAAACATAGATTCATCTATTTTCTCTTTTACATAGGCTCGAATAACACGTACTCCTGAAATTGATTCCAAAACATGGTCGTTTAAATCCCCGAAAGCATCCTGTGCCTCAGTAAAGCGTTCATGAATTCTCTTGCCATATACTTTAATTGAAAGTGCCATAAAAGGAAGGGGGATAATAGAAGCTAATGTAAGCTTCCAACTAATCATAAATCCCATTGTAAATAAAATAAAAAGCATATACACACTAGAATCAGCAAGAGTTAAAATTCCAAAGCCAGCTGTTGTAGAAACGGATTTTAAATCATTTGTAGCTCTTGCCATTAAATCTCCTGTACGATTTTTTTCATAAAAGGTGGGGGTCATCCTTAATAAGTGACTCATGTACATGGACCTGAGGGTTTTTTCTACGACGAAGGCTCCACCAAATAGGTTGTACATCCACCCATATGTCAGCATATAATTTGAAATCAATACAACAAGTAAGGTTGTAATATATTTAAATAATCCAGCACTTGTTAACGTACTGTTTTGAATATCATCAATTACTATTCCAATTAGCTTTGGTGGGAAAATTTCTAGGACATCCACAATAAGCAAAAGTGAAACTGCAATGACATATCTTTTCCAATGCAGTTTGAAAAACCAGCTTAACTTTTTTAAAACTGAAAACATATTTATCTCTCCTCTCTAAGATAGAAAACTAGCCGCTAGCAGGATCTCCTAATTTAATCATTTTTCTTATTGAATTCAGCATGATCATTCCTCCTATAATTATTTTTTATATAGAACAAGTTGGTAAAACACTTGTATATATCTGTTTTAGAGCGCAAAAAGGCATACTACATGCGTAGTATGCCTTTACTTTTTATTTAAATGAATAAGCACACGTCACGTATAGCTGATACGTAACCTGTGGTAAAATGAGTACACTTTTACCCTTGTTTCTGGGATTGGATTGGTCACGTATTTACATATGAAGTTGTTTTGATTTTCTTTTGTGCTTCTTACTCTCATCATTACGTAACCCTCCTTTACCATTTCATGGTTTATTTTCCTTTTTAGGTTATCATCGACTGAATTCTTTGTCAATTCCCATTTTTGTAAATCCCTCCAGCACTCTTTTATGAACTTGACTTTTGTTCTGTTTCCTCCTTAACATATGGTCATAATGCTTTGATAAAAAATCATAAGTGTGGAAATTTAAAAATTGAAAAGAGGAACTTAAATACATGGGTAAACAAAAAGCTATGTTTGAAGTCCAAGAAAATGAAAAAATTGAAGATTGTTTAGAACGGATGAAAAGAGAAGGGTATACCCCTATCCGTAGGATAGAAAAGCCTATTTTTCAAGAAGTGGTAAAAGGGAATGAGACAAATTACGAACCTATAAGCAGACAAATTATCTTTGAAGGGATAATACAAGACTAAAAGCGAACGATAAATATTATCATAAAAAAATTGTTCGTTTTTCTTGACCATTTACAAAGTGTGTTGGTACAATAGGTTTACATTAATTAAATAAATGAATACCCCTCGTATAATAATGGGAATATGGCCCATGAGTCTCTACCCAATGACCGTAAATTATTGGACTATGAGGGAAAGCTGGTTATGCCAAAATGTATCCACATTTAGGCTATTTTCCTGTTCGTATTTTTAGGCCCGGACAGACCGCTTTCTCTCACTTTGTTAGAGAAGCGTCTGCACCGGGCCTTTTGCATTTTAACATAACTTTGAAGAACTAGGGAGAGAGAAACATGGAAGCAATGGTTTCTGTCATTATGGGTAGTAAATCAGATTGGGAAACGATGAAACATACTTGTGAAATTCTTGATAAACTTGAAGTTTCGTATGAGAAAATGGTCATTTCTGCTCATAGGACTCCTGATCTTATGTTTAAACATGCAGAAACTGCAAGACAAAAAGGAATACGTGTAATGATTGCTGGAGCAGGGGGAGCTGCCCATTTGCCAGGCATGGTTGCAGCAAAAACGACTCTTCCTGTCATAGGAGTTCCTGTCCAATCAAAAGCTTTAAATGGGATGGATTCATTACTTTCAATTGTTCAAATGCCTGCCGGTGTCCCGGTTGCAACGGTTGCAATAGGGAAAGCTGGAGCCGTAAATGCTGGAATACTAGCAGCACAAATATTATCAATAGAAGATAAAGAGTTAGCTGGACGGTTGGAACAATTAAGACTTGAGGCCGCAACAGCTGCAATAGAAAGCAGTGATGAACTTGTCTAAAATCATTTTGCCAGGGCAGACAATTGGAATTATTGGTGGTGGTCAATTAGGAAGAATGATGTCACTCTCGGCGAAAGCAATGGGATATCGAATTGCTGTTTTAGACCCTGATGGTGATTCACCGTGTGGCCAAGTAGCAGATTATAAAATTATAGGGGCATACGGTGATTTGGATGCTATTAAGGAACTTGCAAAGATAAGTGACGTACTCACATATGAGTTCGAAAACATTGATGCACAGGCACTTGATTGGCTTACCCAAAAAGCTTTTGTCCCTCAGGGCAAAAGATTACTTGAAGTTTCACAAAATCGAATAAAAGAAAAAGCTGAGATTGAAAAGGCCGGTGCAAAGGTTGCTCCATATAAGGTTATAACGAACATTCAGGATATTTATGATAATATGAGGGAGCTTGGCTTTCCAGCTGTGCTAAAAACTGCCCGTGGCGGATATGACGGGAAAGGGCAGCTAGTGATTAAAAAGGAAGAAGATATTTCACTAGCGACAGAATTACTTCACTATGGACCTTGTGTTCTCGAAAAATGGGTATCGTTTAAACAAGAAATTTCCGTTATCCTAACTGGAACACAAGATGGAGAAGTAGCGGTTTTTCCAATATCTGAAAATATTCATGTTGATAATATTCTTCATCAAACGATTGTACCTGCAAGAATTAGCATACATGCGGAAGAAACTGCCATTCGTTATGCGAAGCAACTAGCTGACTATTTTCAACTAGTTGGAACACTTGCGGTAGAAATGTTTTTAACTGAAGATGATGAAGTCTACATTAATGAACTTGCACCAAGGCCGCATAATTCAGGTCATTATTCCATTGAAGCTTGTGAAACCTCGCAATTTGAACAGCATATTAGAGCTATTTGTCATTTACCGTTAGGCAGCACGAGGTTGTTAAAACCGGCGGTTATGGTCAATATATTAGGAGAGCATCAATCCAAGATATTGGAAAAAGAGGCTTTGATGAAGGATTGGAAGGTTCACTTTTACGGAAAAACTATTCCTAAGCAAAAGAGGAAAATGGGGCATGTCACGATTCTTTGTGATTTACCTGAAATAGCTATTGAAGAGGCAGAAAAAAGTAGAATCTGGAAAGACAAAGTAGAAAAAATGTTGGAGGCTAAAAAATGATAGATCGTTATACTCGCCCAGAAATGGGAGCCATTTGGACAGAGGAAAACCGTTTTAAAGCTTGGCTGGAAGTTGAAATTCTCGCTTGTGAGGCTTGGTCAGTACTTGGTGAAATTCCTAAAGAGGATGTTAAAAATCTTCGTGAACATGCATCCTTTAATATTGAAAGAATCAAAGAAATTGAAGAAGAAACAAGGCATGATGTTGTAGCATTTACCCGTGCTGTATCTGAAACACTTGGTGAAGAGCGTAAATGGGTTCACTATGGATTGACCTCTACAGATGTTGTGGATACTGCTCTTTCTTACGTTTTGAAGCAAGCTAACGAAATTTTAATAAAAGATATCGAGAACTTTATTGAAATTTTAAAGAACAAAGCGAAGGAACATAAATACACCGTCATGATGGGCAGGACTCATGGAGTACATGCCGAACCAACTACATTCGGTTTAAAGCTTGGCCTTTGGTATGAGGAAATGAAACGGAATCTTGAACGTTTTAAACAAGCTGCACAAGGAATAGAATTTGGCAAAATATCAGGAGCTGTTGGTACGTATGCCAATATTGATCCATTTGTTGAACAATATGTTTGTGAAAAATTAGGACTTCAACCTGCACCGATTTCCACACAAACATTACAGCGTGACCGTCATGCGCATTATGTTTCAACTTTAGCATTAATTGCGACTTCTATTGAGAAATTTGGAATTGAAATTCGCGGATTACAAAAAAGTGAAACTAGAGAAGTGGAAGAATTTTTCGCAAAAGGACAAAAGGGTTCCTCTGCAATGCCGCATAAACGGAATCCTATTGGTTCAGAAAATATGGCTGGACTTGCAAGAGTCATTCGGGGGCATATGCTTACAGCATTCGAAAATGTATCACTTTGGCATGAAAGGGATATTTCCCACTCCTCTGCAGAACGAATTATTTTACCTGATGCTACCATTGCCTTAAATTACATGCTTAATCGTTTTGGAAATATTGTCAAAAACCTAACCGTATATCCTGAAAATATGAAAAGAAATATGGACCGTACATTTGGTCTTATCTATTCACAGCGTGTTCTTCTATCTCTTATTGATAAAGGCCTTTCAAGGGAAGAAGCATATGACACCGTTCAGCCTAAAACAGCAGAAGCTTGGGAGAAGCAGGTTTCATTCCGCGGCTTAATTGAAGCAGATGCAAAAATTACTTCACTTTTATCTCCAGATGAAATTAATGAATGCTTTGATTACCATTACCATCTTCAACATGTTGACACCATTTTTGAACGCCTTGGGTTAAACGGGTAAGGGGTCATCCCCTTTCCTACCCCTTTGGCTATTTTTAAAAATAAAAATCCCAATAAACAGGAGGCATTCCCATGAAAGAGCTTCTATACGAAGGAAAGGCAAAAAGAATTTTTAAAACAAGCGATGATCAAACAGTGTTGGTAGAGTACAAGGATTCTGCTACAGCCTTTAACGGAGTAAAGAAAGCAGATATTGCTGGTAAGGGTCGTTTAAATAATGAGATTACGAGTTTGCTATTTTCAATGCTAAAGGAAAACGGAATGGATTCCCATTTTATTGAAAAGATTTCTGAAACAGAACAGCTTGTGAAAAAAGTGACCATTATTCCCCTCGAAACAGTAGTACGTAATGTTGCAGCCGGAAGCCTTTCGAAAAGATTGGGAATCGAAGAGGGAAAGGAATTAACAAACCCAAGCGTTGAATTCTATTTTAAAAATGATGATCTTGGAGATCCGCTTTTAACGATTGATCATGTCCTTGAAATGAGGCTCGCTACAACCGATGAAATTGCTATTCTTCGTGAAAAAGCCTTAAAAATTAATGCAGTTTTATCGAGCTTTTTTAATGAACTTGGGATTCGTCTTATTGATTTTAAACTGGAATTTGGCAAGGACAAAGATGGCCAAATTCTACTTGCAGATGAAATCTCACCTGATACCTGCAGGCTTTGGGATAAAGAAACAAATGAAAAGCTCGATAAGGATGTATTCCGTCGAGACCTTGGAAGTCTAACAGAAGCCTATGAGAAGATTTTAGCGAGATTGGGAGGCAAACTGCATGTTTAAAGTAAAGGTATATGTCACTTTAAGAGAAAGTGTTTTGGATCCTCAAGGAACGGCTGTAAAAAGTTCACTTCATTCCTTAAATTATAAGGAAGTAGCCGATGTCAGAATTGGTAAGTATATGGAGGTAACAATTGAAAAGTCAGAGCGTGATTTGGATGAAGTGATCAATGAAATGTGCAGCAAATTATTAGCAAACACTGTGATTGAAGACTACCGTTACGAAGTAGAGGAGTGTGTTCCTCAGTGAAGTTTGCGGTAATTGTCTTTCCAGGATCGAACTGTGATATAGATATGTACCATGCAATCAAGGACGAACTCGGAGAACAGGTTGAATATGTATGGCATGACACTGAAAGTTTAGAAGAGTTTGATGGAATTTTGCTTCCTGGTGGTTTTTCATATGGGGATTATTTACGCACAGGGGCAATTGCTAGATTTAGCAATGTGATGAAAGCAGTTGTTAAGGCAGCCGAAGAAGGAAAGCCTATTTTGGGTGTTTGCAATGGATTTCAAATTTTATTAGAAGCTGGTTTGTTACCAGGGGCTATGAGAAGAAATGAGAGTCTATCATTTATTTGCAAACCTGTTAAATTAGTCGTGGAAAATAATCAAACGATGTTTACGGGTGAGTATGATAACGGTCAAACTATAACCATTCCAATCGCACATGGTGAAGGGAACTACTACTGTGATGAGGAAACATTGAAAAGTTTAAAAATGAATCATCAGATTGTTTTTTCCTATCAAGAAAATCCAAATGGAAGCCTTGAAAATATTGCTGGAATTGTGAATGAGAAAGGCAATGTCCTTGGTATGATGCCTCATCCAGAACGAGCGGTCGATCATCTTTTAGGTACCTCAGATGGGTTAAAAATGTTTCAATCAATTGTAAAGAATTGGAGTGAAGCGTATGTTGTTAAAGCTTGAGCCAAGTCCGGAACAAATGAAAACAGAAAAGATTTATCAGAGCTGGGGTTTATCAGATGAAGAATTTGCAATGGTTGAAGGAATTCTTGGACGCACTCCTAATTACACAGAAACAGGTCTTTTTGCGGTGATGTGGTCTGAGCATTGCAGCTATAAAAACTCTAAGCCTGTTTTAAGAAAGTTTCCTACAACAGGTGAACGAGTACTTCAAGGGCCTGGTGAAGGAGCAGGAATAGTTGATATCGGTGATGGGCAGGCTGTGGTTTTTAAAATTGAAAGCCATAATCACCCTTCTGCTATTGAACCATATCAAGGAGCTGCCACAGGTGTAGGCGGTATTATCCGCGATGTTTTTTCAATGGGTGCAAGACCTATTGCTATGCTGAACTCTCTCCGTTTTGGAGAACTAACCTCCCCACGTGTTCGTTATTTATTTAAAGAAGTAGTTGCCGGTATCGCAGGGTACGGAAATTGTATTGGAATTCCAACAGTTGGGGGAGAAGTTCAATTTGATCCTACTTATGAAGGAAATCCTTTAGTGAATGCAATGTGTGTCGGAATCATTGATCATAAGGATATCAAAAAGGGTCAAGCACATGGTGCTGGTAATACAGTTATGTATGTAGGGGCAAAAACGGGGCGTGATGGCATTCATGGGGCTACATTTGCTTCAGAGGAATTAACGGACCAGTCAGATGAAAAGCGTCCTGCAGTTCAGGTTGGCGACCCATTCATGGAAAAATTACTTTTAGAAGCATGCTTGGAATTGATTCAATCAGATGCACTAGTAGGAATTCAAGATATGGGTGCTGCTGGGTTAGTTAGCTCGTCTGCAGAAATGGCAAGTAAAGCGGGCATGGGAATAGAGATGAATTTGGATCTTGTTCCACAGCGTGAAACAGGCATGACAGCTTATGAAATGATGCTTTCTGAATCCCAAGAAAGAATGCTGATTGTGGTTCTTAAAGGACGAGAGCAGGAGATAGTTGATCTTTTTGCAAAATATGGCCTGGAGGCAGTTTCGATTGGAAAAGTAACAGATGATAAAATGTTAAGGCTCTATCATAACGGAGAAATGGTGGCCAATGTTCCAGCGGATGCATTAGCGGAAGATGCACCAGTTTATCATAAACCATCAATGGAACCTGCCTATTATAAGGAATTTCAAGAGATGGAGAGCTGGATTCCTCAAGTAGAAAATTATAAAGAAACTCTCTTAAAACTTTTGGCACAGCCAACCATTGCTAGTAAGGAATGGGTTTATGAGCAATATGATTACATGGTTCGAACCAATACCGTTGTTTCTCCTGGTTCTGATGCAGCTGTTGTTCGTGTCCGTGGTACGAAGAAAGCATTGGCTATGACGGTTGATTGCAATGCTAGATATGTCTATTTAGATCCAGAGGCTGGCGGAAAAATTGCTGTTGCAGAAGCGGCACGGAATATTGTTTGCTCAGGAGCAGAGCCTTTAGCTATCACAGATAATTTGAATTTCGGAAATCCGGAGAAGCCTGAAGTGTTTTGGCAAATTGAAAAAGCTGCTGATGGGATGAGTGAGGCCTGCCGAGTATTAAATACACCAGTCATTGGTGGGAATATCTCTCTTTACAATGAAACAAGCGGAACCGCTATTTATCCGACACCCGTTGTGGGAATGGTAGGTTTAGTGACGGATACGAACCATATTACAACTCAACATTTTAAAAACAGCGGTGACCTTATTTATCTCGTTGGGGAAACAAGACCTGAGTTTGGCGGCAGCGAGCTACAAAAATTAGTAAAGGGAAAGATTTTCGGAAAATCACCGGAATTAAACATACATGTTGAAAAAGAAAGACAAGAGCAAATCCTAAAGGCAATTCGATCAGGGTTAGTTCAATCAGCCCATGATCTTTCAGAAGGTGGATTAGGTGTTGCGCTTGCAGAATGCTTATTCAACGGGGAAAAGCTTGGCGCGAAGGTTGAATTAGAAGGGGATATGGTTTCTGTATTATTTAGCGAGACGCAATCTCGTTTTCTGATTACTGTAAAAAAAGAACATCAAGTTCGGTTTGAACATGTCGTTAGAGCAAAGCTTATTGGTGAGGTAACCGATTTCGATTCGTTACAAATTTTAAATGAGGGTGAAACTACTCTTGAAGTTGAAGTCTCAGAATTAAAGGATGCGTGGAAAGGGGCGATCCCGTGCTTGCTGAAATCAAGGGATTAAATGAAGAATGCGGGGTTTTTGGCATTTGGAATCATCCAGATGCTGCTCAAATCACTTATTATGGACTTCATGCACTCCAACACCGTGGTCAGGAAGGCACTGGCATTGTTGTATCTAATGGTGAAAACCTAAATGTGGTAAAAGGTGAAGGACTTGTAACAGAGGTTTTTAACGCGAATGCCATACAAGAATTGAAGGGCGATTCGGCTATCGGCCATGTCCGCTATTCAACAGCAGGCGGCGGTGGATATGCAAACGTTCAGCCTCTATTGTTCCATTCACAAACAGGGAGCCTGGCTCTTGCTCATAATGGAAATATCGTCAATGTTCATCAATTGAAATACCAGCTTGAAGCACAGGGAAGTATTTTTCAAACAAGCTCTGATACAGAGGTTTTGGCCCATTTAATGAAAAGAAGCGGGTTTCATCATTTAAAAGATCAAGTCAAAAATGCTCTTTCCATGCTAAAAGGGGCCTATGCTTACCTTATCATGACAGAAAAAGAGTTACTGGTTGCTCTTGATCCAGATGGTATTAAGCCATTATCACTTGGACGTCTAGGCGACGCATATGTTGTCGCTTCGGAAACATGTGCCTTCGATGTTATTGGAGCTGAATTTATCCGGGATGTTAAGCCTGGAGAATTAATTATTTTGAATGAAAATGGGTTTACTTCTGAGCAGTTTGCTATTAGTTCTAAGACTGCCATTGATATGATGGAATTTATATATTTTTCAAGACCTGATAGTAATATTCGTGGAATAAATGTCCATACTGCCCGTAAAAACCTAGGAAAAAGGTTAGCGTTAGAAGCACAGATTGATGCTGATTTAGTGACAGGGGTTCCTGATTCAAGCATCTCTGCTGCTCAGGGCTATGCAGAGGCATCTGGTATTCCATATGAGATGGGATTAATAAAGAACCGTTATGTTGGGCGAACATTTATTCAGCCTTCCCAGTCATTAAGGGAGCAGGGGGTAAAAATGAAGCTTTCACCAGTGCGCGGTGTCGTTGAAGGAAAGCGAGTCATTATGGTGGATGATTCGATTGTTCGGGGAACGACAAGCAAGCGAATTGTCCAGATGCTAAAAGATGCGGGTGCTAAAGAGGTACACGTGGTCATTGGTTCACCACCTATAAAGTATCCTAGTTATTATGGAATCGATATATCGACTACTGAAGAGTTAATTGCTGCAAATTACTCGGTTGAGGAAATACGAGAACTGATTGGTGCGGATTCACTAACGTTTTTAAGTGTGGATGGAATGCTTGATGCCATTGGAAGACTAGAAGAGGGCGGATCAGCTGGCTATAATCTTTGCTGCTTTACAGGAGATTATCCAACTGAAATCTATCCTGAATTACTTGCACATTCGAATCAAAAATAGTATTAGGAGGGTCTCTTTTGTCAAACGCGTATAAGCAAGCTGGAGTCAATATTGAGGCTGGTTATGAAGCCGTCAAACGGATGAAAAAACATGTCCAAAAAACATCACGTGCAGGAGTCTTAGGCGGATTAGGCGGATTTGGGGGCATGTTTGATCTCTCAGTCTTAAATCTAAAAGAGCCTGTCCTTGTCTCAGGTACAGATGGGGTCGGTACCAAATTGGTGATAGCGTTCATGATGGACCGTCATGATACGATTGGAATTGATGCGGTTGCCATGTGTGTCAATGATATTATTGTCCAAGGGGCTGAACCTATTTACCTGCTTGATTACATTGCTTGTGGGGAAGCAGACCCCGAAAGAATTGAAGCAATTGTTAAGGGAATTGCAGATGGCTGCGAACAGGCAGGCTGTGGTTTAATTGGCGGTGAAACAGCGGAAATGCCTGGATTGTATGACCCAAGTGAATATGATCTTGCCGGATTTGCAGTAGGTGCGTGTGAAAAGTCAGACCTGATAACAGGAGAAAATATTCAGTCAGGTAATATCCTGATCGGTTTAGCATCAAGTGGGATCCATAGCAATGGCTATTCACTCGTTAGAAAAGTGCTTTTAAAAGAATGTTCTTTAAGTGATTATATAGAAGAGTTAGGTTGTAAGCTTGGGGAGGAACTCCTTCGCCCGACAAAAATATATGTAAAGCCAATTTTATCAGCTTTGAAGAAGTTTAAGCTAAATGGGATGGCACATATTACTGGCGGCGGCTTTATTGAAAATATTCCAAGAATGCTGCCTGAACATCTGGGGGCAAAGATCTACGAAGGAAGCTGGAAGGTTCCTCCTATATTTAAACTCATCTCCACGATGGGTGAGATAAACGATCAAGAAATGTATAACGTTTTTAACATGGGTATTGGCATGGTGATTGCTGTAGATAAAAAGGATGCTGCCAGCCTTTTGGAGCATTTCAACGAATGCGGTGAAAAAGCATATGAAATAGGTGTAGTTACAGACCTAGCTGGTATTCAAATTAACAGCGCTGGAGGAAGCAAATGAGAAATATTGCTGTGTTTGCATCAGGGAATGGAAGTAACTTTCAAGCCATCATAGATGTCATTCAAATGGGGGAGCTTGATGCAAATATTTCGCTGCTTGTTTGTGATAGACCTGGTGTATATGCAATTGAGCGAGCAAAAAAGTCAGGAATTCCAAGCTTTGTATTCAATCCCAAGGAATATAGCAGCAAGGAAGATTATGAAAAGGACATAACGACCGAGCTGAAATCCCTTGGTGTTGAATTTGTCGTACTAGCTGGTTATATGAGGTTAATTGGTCCAACATTATTGAACGAATATGAAGGAAAAATCGTCAATATCCACCCATCCTTACTTCCAGACTTTCCAGGTAAGGATGCCATCGGACAGGCACTACGGTCAGGAGTAAAGGTGAGCGGTGTTACCATTCACTTTGTGGATGCGGGTATGGATACAGGTCCAATCATTGTGCAAGAACGCGTTCGAATAGAAGACAATGAAACAATAGAAAGTTTACAAAAGAAAATTCATGCAGTTGAACATAAGCTCTATCCATCAATCTTACAAATGTTATTAGTACAAGGAGATGTTCTCTATGGGAATAAAGCGCGCACTTATTAGCGTTTCAGATAAAAATGGAATTACTGATTTTGCAAAAGAATTGGTTGCCCTTGGGTTTGAAATTATTTCTACAGGTGGAACAAAAAAGGCATTACAAAATGAAGGAATTCCCGTTTTAAGTGTAAGTGATGTAACTAGGTTTCCTGAAATTTTGGAAGGCCGAGTGAAAACGTTGAATCCACTTATCCACGGAGGACTTTTGGCTAAACACGATGATGAAGCACATCAAAAACAATTGGAAGAACACCAAATTAGCCCTATCCAGCTTGTTTGTGTAAATCTATATCCATTTCAACAAACAATTGAAAAGCCTGATGTGACAATTGCAGATGCGATTGAAAACATTGATATTGGCGGCCCAACTATGCTTCGTGCTTCTGCTAAAAATCATCAATACGTGACAGTTGTCGTTGATCCTGATGACTATCAAATGGTTATTTCAGAATTAAAAGCTAGTGATGAAACAACGGTAGAAACAAGAAGAAAGCTAGCTGCAAAGGTTTTCCGTCATACCGCTGCATATGATGCGTTAATTGCTGATTATATGACGAATTTAGTGCAGGAGGAAACTCCAGAGAAATTAACTGTTACGTATGAGTTAAAACAATCCCTTCGATATGGAGAAAATCCTCATCAAAAAGCTGCCTTTTACAAAAAGCCGTTAGGTTCTACATTTTCAATTGCAAATGCAACCCAGCTTCATGGAAAAGAACTTTCTTATAATAATATCAATGATGCAGATGCGGCACTACAAATTGTGAAGGAATTTGATGAGCCTGCTGCTGTTGCTGTTAAGCACATGAATCCTTGTGGAGTTGGAACGGGTAAAAACATCTATGATGCTTTTTCAAAAGCGTTTGCTGCTGACCCAGTATCCATTTTTGGCGGTATTATCGCTTTTAACAAGGAAGTTGACGAAGAAACAGCAAGAAAGCTGCATGAAATATTTCTAGAAATTGTTATAGCACCAGCCTTTTCAAAAGAGGCTTTGGAAATTTTAACAGGGAAAAAGAACATTCGCCTTTTAATCATTCCATTTGAAACTGTAAATAAGCCTGAGTTTAAGATGGTTACTGTTGAAGGTGGTTTGTTAATTCAAGAGCAAGACCGCTATTCACTTGAAGATGCAAACATGACAATTCCAACAAAAAGACAGCCAACAGAGGAAGAATGGGAATCATTAAAGCTTGGTTGGAAGGTTGTGAAGCATGTTAAATCCAATGCAATAGTTGTTTCAGGAGCAGACATGACACTTGGAATTGGCGCAGGTCAAATGAATAGAGTTGGTTCAGCAGAAATTGCTTTGAAACAGGCTGGTGAAAAAGCGATAGGTGCAGGGCTTGCCTCTGATGCATTTTTCCCAATGGAAGATACAGTGGAAACAGCTGCAAAAGCAGGGATTACAGCCATTATTCAGCCAGGTGGATCTATTCGTGATGAGGACTCCATTAAAAAGGCAGATGAATACGGGATTGCCATGGTCTTTACAGGAGTAAGACACTTTAAACATTAACAAATAGTAAATAGATGAAGAAAATAAATAATTTAAGGAGGCGGAACAATGAAGGTTCTAATCGTTGGCCGAGGCGGCAGGGAGCATGCTATTTGCCGTAAAGTAAAGGAAAGCGCCCTGGTAGAAAAAGTTTTTGCTGCTCCAGGTAATGATGGAATGAAGGATGTGGCAGAGCTTGTTCCAATTAGTGAAACCTCTGATCAGCAATTGATACAGTTTGCGTTAGATCAGAAAATTGACCTAACCATCATTGGACCAGAAATTCCGCTTCTTTCTGGACTTGCTGACAAGTTTAAGGAATCAGGGCTCACTGTATTTGGGCCAAGTAAAGCTGCTGCAGAAATTGAGGGAAGCAAATCATTTGCTAAAGACTTAATGAAAAAATATCATATTCCAACTGCAGAGTACTCTGTCTTTACTTCCTTTGAAGAGGCAAAGAATTATGTTTTAGAAAAAGGTGCTCCCATTGTGATTAAAGCGGATGGTTTGGCAGCGGGGAAGGGTGTTACCGTTGCATTAACAATGGAGGATGCACTTAAAAGCCTTGAGGAAATGTTGTTAAATAAAAAATTTGGTGAAGCCTCTTCACGGGTTGTAATCGAGGAATTTTTAGACGGGGAAGAATTTTCACTTATGGCGTTTGTAAAGGGTGAGGTGGTTATACCGCTTGAAATTGCACAGGATCATAAGCGGGCGTTTGATGGAGACCTTGGACCAAATACAGGCGGAATGGGTGCCTATTCCCCAGTTCCACAGATTGCGGAATCAACTGTTGAGAAGGCCGTTGAAACAGTAGTGAAACCTGTTGCTAAGGCAATGGTAGAAGAAGGACGGAGTTTTTGTGGAATTCTGTATGCGGGGCTAATTAAGACTCAAGACGGCCCAAAAGTAATAGAATTTAATGCGCGTTTTGGAGACCCTGAAACACAGGTTATTTTGCCAAGATTAAAATCCGATCTCGTTGAAACCATAGTGGAAATTTTAAATGGCGGAACCCCAAAACTTGATTGGGACAAAAAGAAAATGATTGGTGTAGTAGTTGCCTCGAAAGGATATCCAGAGGAATATGAAAAAGGTGCCATTTTAGAGGGACTAACCAATTTCGATCAACATATTTTTACTTTTCATGCTGGCACAAATCAAAATCAAAACGGGGATTTTGTAACAGCTGGTGGGAGAGTTCTTTTAGCAGGCGCCATGGCTGAGAGCTTAGAAGAAGCACATAAAAAGGTTTATGTAGAACTCGAAAAGTTACAATGCCCAGGTATATTTTATCGTAAAGATATAGGAACAAAAGGAATGAAGGGCTGACATTCGTCAGCCCCTTAACATTACGAAGGACTATAAGGTAAGATTTGCTCCTCATCAATGGAAATGTCATTATTATTTTTCGCTTGATCACTTATTGGGCACATTTTATAAAGGGCTGTTAGTGGGCAGAAGCGTACAATTCCTTCTGCTACTTTCATGGCTCCTAACATAGCCATAATTAAATAGGAATCCCTCCAAGGGCGTTTTACCAGTTTAGCTGTAATCCAAGAAAGAATGGTCAAACCTACAGTAATCCGAATTAGCGCGTTTAAAATTCCAATATTAGGGGCTACCTTCATATTTAATTGTTCACTCCTTCACAATCATTCAAAAATTGTTCAATATTCTTTACTGCGTTAAATGGGCAAATATGATAGTATATAAATATATTCTTTTGTAAGTGCTTTCTTTTCCAATTTAAGCCACTTACTTTAAAAATGAGGGAGGGGATGCATGTGCTAGAACAACGCTACCGCTGGAAAAATAAACAAATACGTGAACATGTATCCGTGTTAGATGGAAAACATTCACCAACCATTCTGTTAAAAAATGCTTTGTATTTAAATCAAGTATTTCGTCAATGGGTGAGGGCCAATATCTGGATTTACGAAGATAGAATTGTTTATGTTGGTAATAATTTACCTTCAATCGATGAGAGTTGTGAAGTCATCGATTGTTCCAATCAATTTATCGTTCCAGGTTATATTGAACCACATGCACATCCATTTCAATTATATAATCCCCTGACATTGGCATCCTATGCATCACAGTCAGGAACAACTACATTAATCAATGACAATATGGCACTTATTTTAAATTTGAATAAAAGGGAAGCGTTTTCATTAATTAGAGATCTTCGTTCTATCCCGTCAACGATGTACTGGTGGAGTAGGTTTGATGCTCAAACGGAAATCTTTGATGAAGATGAAATTTTCTCTCATGGTAATGTTAAATCATGGCTAGAGCATGATTGCGTCCTTCAAGGAGGAGAATTGACAGGGTGGCCGAAGCTTTTGGCTGGAGACGATATGATGCTCCATTGGATTCAGGAAGCAAAAAGGATGCGAAAGAAAGTTGAAGGCCATTTTCCAGGTGCTTCCGAAAAAACATTGGCTAAAATGATGCTATTTGGAGCCGATTGTGACCATGAAGCAATGACAGGAGAGGAAGTTTATAATCGACTCATGCAGGGATATATGGTTTCCCTTAGATATTCCTCTATTCGACCAGATTTACCACATTTGTTAGATGACATTAAGCGTCTTGGTATTCAAGCATATGACAGACTCATGTTTACAACAGATGGATCAACCTCAAGCTTTTATGAACAGGGTATGAATGACCGCATGATTAAAATTGCTTTAGAAAAAGGGGTTCCATCTATTGATGCCTATAATATGGCGACTATTAATGTAGCGCGCTACTATAACTTTGAACATATTCATGGAAATATTGCAACCGGTAGAATTGCCAATATTAACTTTTTATCTGATATTCAAAATCCAACGCCTGTATCCGTTTTAGCGAACGGGAAATGGGTGAAAAGGGATGGAAAAAGAGTAGATGCATTTCCACCGATTAATTGGAATGATTACGGTTTAAAGTCAATGAATTTGGATTGGGACTTAACAATGGATGATTTGCAATTTTCTATGCCTTTTGGAATTCAGATGATGGATTCTGTTATCACAAAGCCATACTCGATATCTATTGATGTTTCATCAGAAGAGCTGACCGAAGATCATGATGAATGCTTTTTCACATTAATTGACCGTAATGGGAAATGGAGAATTAATACCATCCTTAAAGGTTTTGCTAATAAATTGTCAGGACTTGCTAGCTCTTATTCAAACACAGGGGATATTATTTTAATCGGGAAAAATAAGCAGAATATGTTTTGTGCGTTTAATAGGATGAAGGAACTTGGCGGCGGAATTGTTATTGCTGAAAATAATCAAAGTATTTGTGAGTTGCCGCTCCCTCTTGGAGGTATTATGTCCGATATGTCAGTAGAGGATTTGATGTCACAAGAGAAAAAATTGCTGGAAGAACTTAAAAAAAGAGGGTACCATTTTTCCGATCCTGTTTATAGTTTACTGTTCTTCTCATCGACTCATTTACCATATATCCGTATAACCCAACAAGGGATGTATGATGTGATGAATAAAATAGTACTCTTTCCATCAATAATGCGTTAAAATGTAAAAGGAGTAGAAAATATAATGACAGCATGAAATCGCACCATGATAAGAACATAGGGGTGTGTTGAATAGAATGAGAATATGGACTGTTGCAGCTGTCATCGCCTTTTTGCTTTTATCCGGCTGCAGTCATAATGAAACAGCAAAAGAATCGGTAAAAAACAAGGAAATTAGTAAAGTGGAAAAACCACCGAAGTCTAAAGGTGAGTATCCGTATTACTTTCCTTTAACAGGAAAGGGTTCGCAAACTAGTACGGATGGCAGGGCTGTGGCGGTAATGATAAATAATCATCCGAAGGCAAGACCGCAATCTGGTTTAAATAAAGCCGACATTGTTTATGAAGTTCTGGCTGAGGGAGATATTACTCGATTCCTCGCTGTCTTTCAGAGTGAAAAGCCTACTAATATTGGTCCGGTGAGGAGCGCAAGAGACTATTATATTGAGTTGGCTAAAGGCTTACATGCTTTATATGTTGCACATGGTTCCAGCCCAAAGGCACAGGAAATGATGAAGAGCGGCTATATTGATAGCTTGGATGGGATGGTTTATGATGGAACGTTATTCAAGCGGGCAAGCTTCCGTAAACCACCACATAATTCTTATATAACCTATGAGAACATTTTAAAAGGTGTAAAATTAAAAAATTACTCAATGGATCAAACTCCACCAGCTTTTAAGTTTTATACGGAGGAAGAGAGTAAAAACATAAGCGGTGAGGACGCTGCATCTGTTACCGTTAATTATTACTCCAATAAAAGTTTTCAGGATACTTATCAATATGATCCATCCATCGGAAGATATAAACGCTTTGCAGGTGGAGAGCAAACAATTGACTTAGAAACAAAAGATCCAATCCTGTTAGACAATATTTTTATTGTTGAAATGCACCATCAGGTAGTAGATTCTTCCGGGCATCGAGCGATTGATTTGACTTCTGGCGGTAATGCATACTTACTCCAAAAGGGTAAGTTTAACAGGGTAGAATGGAAAAACGATAATGGGAGAATTATTCCTGTTAAAGATGGGAAAGAAGTTCCTTTTGTTCAAGGAAAGACATGGGTAAATGTGATACCGACTGATCCAGGTTTAGCTAAGAGTGTTCAATTGAGTGTAAAATAAGATTTAAAAGGGGTAAGAAAATGCAGATCAATAAATTAAGAGGGAAAGAGCTTGATCAATTATTTCAAGCCGTTCTTTCACTAAAGGATTTAGAGGAATGCTATCAATTTTTTGATGATTTATGTACAATCAATGAAATTCAATCCCTAGCACAGCGACTTGAAGTGGCAAGAATGCTACGTGAAGGGAAAACATATCATAAGATTGAAACAGAAACTGGGGCTTCAACAGCAACGATTTCCCGCGTGAAACGTTGTTTAAACTATGGAAATGATGCATACGAACTTGCATTAGAACGTATTAAGGTACCTGAAAACCCTGAAGAGGAATCGTAAAATGACCGAAGAAATCTTTCTTCGGTTTTTTCTTTGTTTTACTATTTAATGGGTATCATTTCTATAATTAGATACATGTTTTCTTTTTGAATCATGGAAGCAAATGCTATAATGTTGTAATGGAATATTGATTGGGAGGATTTTTGATGTACGATTTTCGCCAGTGGCGCCATGTATTTAAACTTGACCCAAATAAAGAAATATCAGATAAGAATTTAGAGAGAATTTGTGAATCAGGTACAGATGCCATTATTGTTGGTGGAACAGATGGAGTTACTCTCGAAAATGTCCTTGATTTAATGGCTAGAATCCGTAGATATTCGGTTCCATGTGTACTTGAGGTGTCAAGTCTTGAAGCCATTACACCTGGCTTTGATCTATATTTTATCCCGACCATTTTAAATAGCCGTGATGTGAAATGGGTTACTGAGCTTCATCATGAAGCTGTAAAAGAATATGGTGAAGTCATGGATTGGAAAGAAATTGTGGTAGAAGGATATTGCATCTTAAATCAAGAGTGTAAAGCAGCGAGTTTAACAAATGCAAATACACAATTAACAACAGATGAGGTAAAAGCATATGCAATGATGGCAGAAAAAATGTTTAAACTGCCACTCTTTTACCTTGAATATAGTGGAATGTACGGAGATGTTCAATTGGTTAAGGATGTAAAAGGAATTCTTGAGAATACTACCTTGGTTTATGGGGGTGGCATATCCTCCTTTGAACAAGCAGCTGAAATGGGAAGTCATGCTGATATTATTGTTGTTGGCAATATTATTTATGAGAATATTGAGGAAGCAGTAAAAACCGTAAAAAGTGTAAAATAGACATTTGCCCAAAATATAAAATAAGTTTAGAATAAAAAGGAACATATGTTTGATATGGTGGTGAATAGAATGCAATATTTAACCGATAAACTTTTAAATGGCTTAAATCCAGAACAGCAAAGTGCAGTTAAAGCAACGGATGGGCCGCTTTTAATCATGGCAGGTGCAGGTAGTGGAAAGACGAGGGTTTTAACCCATCGTATCGCCTACTTGATAGTAGAAAAGGGTGTTAATCCTTATAATATTTTAGCTATTACATTCACGAATAAAGCAGCTAGAGAAATGAAGGACCGAATTATGAAAATGATGGGTGGAACCGCCGATGAAATTTGGATTTCGACCTTCCACTCTATGTGTGTAAGAATTTTACGCAGAGATATCGATAGGCTTGGCTTTAATCGTAATTTTACGATTCTAGATACAACTGATCAGCAATCAGTTATTAAAGGTATCTTAAAAGACAAAAATCTTGATCCTAAAAAGTTTGACCCTCGAGCGATTCTTGGTTCTATCAGTTCAGCCAAGAACGAATTAATTGAACCAGAGGAATTTGCGAAAACAGCTGGCGGATATTATGAGCAGGTAGTAAGTGATGTTTATGAGGAATATCAAAAAAAATTGAGAAACAATCAAGCTCTTGATTTTGATGACCTTATTATGACCACGATTCTATTATTTAAACGGGTTCCTGAGGTACTTGAATATTATCAACGAAAATTCCAGTATATTCATGTCGATGAGTATCAGGATACAAATAAGGCGCAATATCTTTTAGTAAAGCTCTTGGCCTCTCGTTTTAAGAACCTCTGTGTCGTTGGGGATTCTGACCAATCTATTTATCGATGGAGAGGAGCGGATATTGCTAATATCCTTTCATTTGAAAAGGATTATCCGAATGCAAATGTAATTCTACTTGAACAAAACTATCGATCCACAAAAAGAATCCTGCTTGCTGCAAATAAGGTCATTGCCAATAATATGAACAGGAAGTCTAAGAACCTTTGGACAGAAAATCCTGAAGGGAATAAAATTGTTTATTACCGAGCAGACAGTGAACAAGGAGAGGCACAGTTTGTTACAGGTAAAATAAAAGAACTTACCGAAAAAGACCATTATAAACACTCTGATATCGCCATTCTTTATCGTACAAATGCCCAGTCACGTGTCATGGAGGAAGTTTTATTAAAATCAAATATTGATTATTCCATTGTGGGTGGTATTAAGTTCTATGATCGAAAAGAAATTAAGGACATGCTTGCCTACCTTCGCTTAATTTCCAATCCTGATGATGATATTAGTCTTTTACGTGTTATAAACGTTCCAAAACGTGGAATCGGTTCGAGCTCGATAGATAAGATTGCTGACTTTGCTGCCATGCATGATATTTCCTTGTATCAAGCTTTAGAATCTGTAGAGTTAATAGGATTAAGTCCAAAAACGACAAAATCAGCTGGAGAATTTCGAGATTTAGTCAGAGGCTATACAGGGATGCAGGAATATCTGTCTGTAACGGAGTTGGTTGAAGAAATTCTAGATAAATCAGGGTATAGGGAAATGCTAAAGGCTGAAAAGTCAATTGAGGCACAAAGCCGTCTAGAAAACCTTGATGAACTTTTATCGGTTACACAAAACTTTGAAAAAACAAGTGAGGATAAAAGCTTAGTTGCATTTTTAACAGATTTGGCACTAGTTGCTGATATTGATTCTATGGATGATGAAGGTGAAGTGGCGGATTCAGTTGTATTAATGACATTACACTCCGCAAAGGGCCTAGAGTTTCCAGTTGTTTTCTTGATTGGGATGGAAGAAGGTGTATTTCCACATAGCCGTTCGCTAATGGAAGAGATGGAGATGGAAGAAGAACGCCGCTTAGCCTATGTAGGAATCACTCGCGCAGAACAAAGCCTATATATGACTAATGCTCAAATGCGGACTCTTTTCGGAAGAACAAGCATGAATCCAGCTTCCCGATTTATTGGAGAGATACCAGAGGACCTAATTGAAGGTGTACAACCTGCAGGCAAACCATTTGGCGGAAATCCATTCGGCTCAAAGGTATCCTCTTTTGGAAATAGAGAAGCACGAAAGCCAGTTATGAGACCAGTTGCCTCTTCAACAGGTGGAGAAGGAATTGCCTGGAAGGTGGGAGACAAAGCTGAGCATGGAAAATGGGGAATTGGAACGGTGGTAAGTGTTAAAGGAGAGGGAGAAGGAATGGAGCTTGATATTGCTTTCCCTAGTCCAACAGGTATTAAACGGCTTTTGGCAAAATTTGCTCCAATTAAAAAGGCATAGGATTCTCAAAAGTAAAAATATAAAGTTGAATTTTTGAAAACTGTCTAGTTCCAGTGCCCAGCGACTAGTGTACTTCCCACTCCTCCTTACGATAAGTCAACATCGACTCCCATTCGCTCGTCGTGTTTCCTTTATCTCGATCGGAGTAGTCCAGTCTATACGTCGCTAAACGGGCACTTACACTTTTCCCACGAAAGGGTCGGATTTATGGACATTCAAACCGCTGATTTAGAAATAAAAGAGTTAAGTAAAAAGCTGAATGAATATGGCTATGAATATTATGTTTTGGACAGGCCATCTGTACCGGATGCTGAATATGACCGTTTAATACAGGAGTTAATAAAGCTTGAAGAAACATTTCCAGAATTAAAAATGCCTGATTCTCCTACAGTGCGAATTGGTGGGAATATCCTTGATTCCTTTGACAAGGTAGAGCACCGTACCCCGATGTTAAGCCTTGGGAATGCATTTAATGAAGCAGATTTAAAGGACTTTAATCGGCGAATTCGTCAGGTTGTGGGTGAAGATTTCTCGTATGTTTGTGAATTAAAGATTGACGGTCTGGCGGTATCATTAAGGTATGAAAATGGATTATTTATTCAAGGCGCCACACGCGGTGATGGAACCATTGGTGAGGATATTACCGCTAACCTAAAAACAATTAAATCCATTCCATTACGTTTAAGTGAAAGTGTTTCACTGGAAGTGCGAGGAGAGGCGTTCATGCCAAAACGTTCCTTTGAGGCTTTAAATAAGGCAAAGGAAGAGAAGGGTGAGGAGCCATTTGCTAATCCTAGAAATGCAGCAGCGGGATCCATTCGTCAACTTGACCCAAAAATTGCCGCTTCCAGGAATCTCGATATTTTTCTATATGGAATTGGGGAAATTGGAGAATTGGGAGTCACCTCACATAGTGAAGGTCTGGACTATCTTGATCAGCTTGGTTTTAAAACGAATAAAGAACGAAGAAAATGCGTTAATATAGAAGAAGTAATTGCCTTTGTAAATAGCTGGGTAGAAAAACGTCCTAACCTTTCATATGAAATAGATGGAATCGTGATAAAAGTAGATTCGCTTGCACAACAGGATGAATTAGGAAGGACAGCAAAAAGTCCTCGCTGGGCAATTGCATATAAATTTCCTGCCCAAGAAGTGGTGACAACCCTCTTAAATATTGAATTAAGTGTTGGAAGGACAGGCGTTATTACTCCAACCGCTATACTAGAGCCCGTTAAGGTTGCGGGAACAACGGTACAGCGTGCATCTCTGCATAATGAAGATTTAATAAGAGAAAAAGATATTAAAATTGGCGACAGGGTAGTGGTAAAAAAAGCAGGTGATATTATTCCTGAGGTGGTCAATGTCATTGCCAGTGAACGGACTGGTAAGGAAATGGATTTTCAAATGCCCACCCATTGCCCTGAATGTGAAAGTGAATTAGTTCGGCTTCCAGAAGAAGTAGCCCTTCGATGCATTAATCCGAAATGTCCAGCACAGATCCGTGAGGGTCTTATCCATTTTGTTTCTCGCGATGCCATGAATATTGAAGGTTTAGGAGAAAAGGTAGTCAGCCAGTTATTTGCAGAAAAGCTTATTGGGGATGTGGCAGATATTTATAAGCTAACAAGTGAACAGCTGTTAGGGCTAGAAAGAATGGGAGAGAAGTCAGTATTTAATCTTTTACAGGCTATTGAAGCATCAAAATCAACTTCACTTGAAAAGCTTTTGTTTGGGCTTGGTATCCGTCATGTCGGAGCAAAGGCGGCTAAAACGCTATCTCAGGTTTTTGTTTCCATTACGAATTTAATGGCAGCCTCCAAGGATGATTTACTCGAAATAAATGAAATCGGAGAAAAAATGGCTGATTCTATTGTTGCCTTTTTTGATAAGAAAGAAGTTCTGGATCTAATCGAAGAATTAAAAAATGCTGGAGTCAATATGGAGTATAAAGGTGCATTGCCAGTTGAATCTGATTCTATTTTTGCAGGGAAAACGGTCGTGCTTACTGGTAAATTAGAACAGCTTTCAAGGAATGAAGCAAAAGAAAGAATAGAAGCACTAGGTGGAAATGTTGCAGGAAGCGTTAGTAAAAAAACAGATTTAGTGATCGCTGGAAGTGAGGCCGGTTCAAAACTTACAAAAGCGGAACAGCTTGGTATTGAGGTCTGGGATGAGGAGAAACTCCTTATAGAATTAAATAAATAAGAAGGTGTATAGGAAGTGAAAAAGTTATCATTGCTCGCTCTTTCCCTTGTTTTTTTGCTGAGTGCATGTGCGCCAAAATTTCAACAGCAAAATGAAGTTGTTCAGACAAATAAAAAGGCGAACGAAAAGGCAATTATTCCAGAATTTAAAATTTCAGATAACTATTATCGTACGATTTTACCTTTTCAACCAGGGGAAACGCGCGGTATGGTCGTGAGTAATTTGAATACAAGATATGATATTAATGAATTTGAAACTGGCTTGATGAGAATTGCTCAGAAAAAGTTTGATCCTAACAAGTATTTATTTAGAGAAGGCCAAGAAATTAAACGAAAAACAGTTCAGCTTTGGTTGAACCGGAAATACACAAAAGCTCAATTAGCAACAGAAAAATTAAGTGATTCCGAAAACATTGGGTTGAACCCAGTTGACGAAAAAGGCGATAATTCAACTCCAATCTACGTATCTCAAATTTTGGAGCATGATTATCTCATAAAAGGAAGTAATAATACCGTTTCATTAGGCGGGGTAGTGATTGGACTTGCATTGAACTCTACTTATTATTATCAAACCGTTCAATATGGACCAACCTATGAAAAACAGATTTCCCACTCAGAAGTTGTAAGTCAGGGACAAAAAATTGCATCAGAGGTATTACAGCAATTACGTAATATGAAGGATTTGAAGGATATTCCAATTACCATTGCCTTATTTGAAACCCAAAGCAAGTCCTCAATTGTACCAGGGAACTTTTTTGCGTACTCTACGATTGATTCGGGCAGCTCCACTATTTCTGGTTGGCAGTCGGTGAATGAAAAGTATTATTTATTCCCTTCAGCAGATGCTCAAGATGCTCATCGTGACGATGTAACTGCCTTTTTAAACTTTAAACAGGATGTAGAGCAATATTTCCCTAACTTTAACGGGGTCATCGGAAAAGCATTTTATGAGGATGATCAATTGCAAAATTTGAATATTACGATTCCTATTCAATTTTATGGAGAAACAGAGGCAATTGGTTTTACACAGTATGTAACAGGGCTCGTGCTTAAGTATTTTCCTAAGTATATATCAGTTTCTGTCAGTGTAACCTCCGTGGATGGGCCAGAAGCCCTGATCGTCCGCAAGACCAATCAGGATGAGCCATTTGTTTATATTTATCAGCAATAACTAGGAAAAGCGTAATCTCAATTGAAACCTTCCTTGGTGCAGAGCTAAATAGATTAGAAAGACATTGCAATAAAAAGAACTGGCATACAAATGGACGTATGCCAGTTCTTTTTTAGCTTATAGGAAAGTTTAACGTTATTAACGCGCTAAAGCATGTTTGCTTCCGTTATTGAAATCAACTCTTAAATCGCATAAGAAAAACTAAGACATTCGCCTAAGGACTTGGCGAACGCCAAGTTTTTCTAAATATAAGGATTTTTGAACTCTTTACATGCATGTTTGTTCTGCATATTTTTTGAAATTATCTAGAATTGCTTGCCATCCTTGTTGTTGTAACTCAATTGGATTCGTCGTTTCAGCATCAAAAGTTTCAATTACTTCAGTTTCGTTTTCTTGACCTTTAAAGGTGATTTTAACTTTTCTTCCATCACCTAGCGTATAAGCAATAACCTCATATAATTTCACTTCATCATAAATTCCGCCTAAATCGAAACCAAAACTTCCATCTTTTGCTTCCATTCTTGACAGGAATTTTCCACCTGCTCTCAAATCATTCTCAGCAAATGGTGTGTGCCAGTCATCTGAAGCACTGTTCCATTTTGTTATATGAGTTGGTTCAGTCCAATATTCCCACACCTTTTCTACTGGTGCTTGAACAATTGTTTCAACTGTTATCTTTTTTGGTGTTTCCATTTAATTGCACCTCTTTTAATAAGAATTTTTTTAAACAGCATGTCCACAATAGGTATCTAAACATATTGTAAATGGTTTCGAAAAGTTACGCTACTTCTTCATTTTAGTATATAGAGTGCGGGTTATTTTCACCTGATGAGAAATGCTTCGTCAGAATCATTACTTACCTTGCAAATAAAGTTAATTAATGGTATCATAAATAAGAATTATTTTTGTTCGGTGTAAAGGATAGTATAAGTAAAACTTTTCGTCTTGATGATCACTGAGAGCAAGGATAGTAACACAATGTGTGTTTTACACACGAGGAGGCAACAAAAATGGAAAATGGTAAAGTAAAATGGTTTAACAGCGAAAAAGGCTTCGGATTCATCGAACGTGAAGGTGGAGAAGACGTATTCGTTCACTTCTCAGCGATTCAAGGCGAAGGTTTCAAATCTTTAGAAGAAGGTCAAGCTGTGACTTTTGATGTTGAGCAAGGACAACGTGGAGCACAAGCTGCAAACGTTCG
>JAUZPL010000053.1 GCA_030705955.1 Bacillota bacterium
GTACGTCGAGCCAAGATTTTATTTCACGCTTCCTCCAGCCCTTATCTCACGACAAGTACCTTGCGCTTCCTTAGTGGTTGGCTGATGTGTACCCCCACAGTGGACTTTCACCACCTAGATAGTTGCCATGCCTGGCACACAAAGAAAAAGGCTGCCGGATAATGGCAGCCTTTTTAATGTAGATCCAATTTATTTTTCTGAACAAAATCCTTCATATACATTCTGTTTTGTCTTTCCAGCATGTTGGCCATTTGCTCTGTCCAACGGTCCTTCCGCAAACCACCTGTTCTTTGTTCATAATAGCTTGAAATCAGTTCGTCATAGCCTTTTAACTGTTTCAAATACGCCTCTTGACTTTGTTCGTATTCATCCTCGTGATAGACATGTTCAAAAGGAAGTCTTGGTTTAATATCAGTTTCCTGTACAGGATAGCCAACTGCCATTCCAAACAATGGTATGACTCTTTCAGGTGTTTTTAAAACTTTTTTTACCTCTTCAAGATTATTTCGAATTCCACCAATATAACAGATTCCAAGCCCCATGGATTCCGCAGCAATAGCAGCATTTTGTGCAGCCAACGCAGCATCAATTAGCCCTACCATAAATTTTTCCGTGCTTTCAATGGACGGAATGACATTTTTATTTTCGATTTCTCCGATAAGCTGATGACGATACAAATCTGCACAAAAAACAAAGAAATGGCCATTGTTTGCAACGTAATCCTGGTTACCCACTAGTTCTGCCAACTTCTTTTTTTTCTCTTTATCCTTTATTCCAATAATGGAATAGGCTTGTATATAGCTTGAGGTAGAGGCTGCTTGTGCACAAGAAACAATGGTTTTAATTTGTTCATCTGTTAATAGCTTGTCCTCAAACTGACGAATGGAGCGGTGGCTTAGGATGGTTTTAATCAAATCATTCATGTTCATCTTCCCTTTCGATTAGGAACAATCGAAAAAGAGGCCATTTTAGCCCCTTTTTCTCTTATTGTAAATTAGGATAGTTTTGCTGTCTTAAGGCTTCATAAATTAGGATAGCGGCTGTATTGGAAAGATTCAAGGAACGTATATTGTCATTCATCGGAATCCGAAGGCATGTATCCTGATTTTTTTCACGAACCTCTACTGGAAGACCTGTTGTTTCACGGCCAAAGACAAAGTAATAGTCCTTATTGACATCACTATAATCAAAATTCGTAAACGTTTTTTGCCCAAATTTTGTTATATAGAAAAATTGACCGCCGCTATTCTTATCATAAAACTCATCTAATGAATCATAGTATGCAATTTTTACAAATTCCCAGTAATCCAGACCTGCTCTCTTCAACGCTTTATCATCTGTTGAAAAACCCAACGGACGTATTAAATGTAGTGTAGTATCTGTCCCTGCACATGTACGTGCAATATTCCCTGTATTTGATGGAATTTGTGGTTGGTATAAAACGATATGGTTTGCCACGTCTCTCACCTCTTAATAAAAAACTCTAAAAGCTATTATATCACTATAGGATGTCTAGGCAAAAAAGATGAACTAGCGCCCGCCATTAATAGTAAAAAACTTATATTTAATATTGGGTGTATAGGCGGTTGAATCCTCATATGCCCAGTACCGCTTTCGGCTATTATAGGTATGGGCATTTACAAGCGGCATTCCAAATGCATCTTTGCCTGTGACAACGGTATTATGATTAAAGCGGCCATCCCCTTCAAAATCGTAGCAAATTACATCTCCTAATAACAATTGATCAGGACTTTTTACTTCTTTTGCTCTTAGATTATTTTGAGGATTTGCCAAATAAATTCGTAGCGAATTAGCCACAGCCCAACTATAACTCCAATTATTGTCTCTTAACCACCATCCTTTACCGCGATTCGGGTATCCGCTCATGGGTCCTCCCCCGGTATGAAGACATTGAGATATAAAATTCGTACAGTCCACCTCGAATTTTTTATAAGCCGGATTATAGTCATTCCACCAACGTTCCGCATATTGAACTACTTGTAAACGGTCATATTCATAGCTTAACCGGTCATCTGCTTCTTCTATTATAGCTCGGTCATCATGCATGGTTTCTTCCGGTGCAATCTCTTCATCTAAAATCAAGGAATCCTTATAAAATGTTGCTACCCTTACTTCTACCTCTTCTTCTATATATAATTGATTTTTTTGTTTAATTAAATATTGAAAATGGGCCTGATATTTAACTTTATTAAAAACATCATCAGAAATTTTTTCTATAATTTTACCATTCACCATTACTTTAACAATCTCAGCTGATCTATTTGCACAAGCTTCCTTTTTTCTTTCTGCCTTTGGGTATAGGAAATCCCTAGAAAACGAAACGTATTGATTAACCCGTTTTTCAAATAAATCCTGCAACAGTTTTTTCATCTTCTCCACCCCTTTCCTTCCATACATATGAAGAACAAGGGTAAATAATTAGAGAAAACAACCTCTTGGTCCAAAATTTCCGTTTAGCATTTGCAAAAAAATAAAGGAGTATATGTACTACTCCTTTACAAAAAAACTTAATCCTTTTTCAATTTCTACCTGTACCTCTTGATCTGTTTCCTTTTCTTTTGCAAGCTCTAATGCAGTTAGAGCATTTTCTCCGCCAATTTTACCGAGAGCCCATGCTGCAGTTCCTCTCATGACTGGTCTAGAATCGCTTTTTAGCACATCAACTAAATCTGGAACTGCTGTTTTGTCTTTAAAATGTGCAAGGGCAATAATGGCATTTCGTTGAATAGGTTTTTTTCCACGCCATGAGCCTGCAAGGTTCCCGAATTTTTCTTTGAACTCCCGATTACTTATTTTTAAAATAGGTTTAAGTAATGGTTTTACAATATCGGGATCTGGCTCAATTTCCGGGTGAAAATGATAATCCTTCCCTTTATTTGCCGGGCAAGCCGTCTGACAAGAGTCGCAACCATACACCCTATTCCCAATTTTGTCTCTAAACTCATCAGGGACAAATCCTTTTGTTTGCGTTAAAAAACCGATACAGCTCTGTGCGTTAATTTGTCCACCTTGGACTAATGCTCCTGTTGGACAAGCATCAAGGCAGGCTGTACAAGAACCACATTGATCCTCCATTGGTAAATCTGGTTCAAAGGGAATACTTGTAATCATTTCACCAAGATAGACATATGACCCAAATTCAGGTGTAATAATGGCACAGTTTTTTCCGCTCCAACCAATACCAGCCCTCTGGGCCACGGCACGATCCGAAAGCTCTCCCGTGTCGACCATTGATTTTAACCTTACCCCTGGAGCCTTTTCCAAAAGAAATTCCTCTAATCTTTTTAACCGGTCACGCAGGACCGTATGGTAATCAGTCCCCCACGATGCTCGACAAAAAATACCTCTTCTTTCTCCTTTTCTACTTTCAACCCGAATTTTCATTTTGGACGGATAGGCAATCGCAATGGAGATAATTGACCGTGGTTCTTCCATCAATAAAGCAGGCGTAACACGCTTTTCAATATCTGGTTCTTCAAAGCCAGATTGATAGTTTAATTCCTGCTGGCGAATCAATCTATTTTTTAATTCACTAAAAGGATCAGCCGTGGTAAAGCCAATTTTATCAATACCAATTTGCTTACTATATAAAATAACTTCTTGCTTAAGCTTTTTAATATCCAATATAAAATCCTCCTTTCCATAAAGAGGTTTGTAACCTGTATTAATGATAAACGATATTCATTATATTTTGGAGGTGGAAATTCATTTTTTTCATACCTCATTATTACTAAAAACGCGTTGTAGTTGGAAGCTTCAAAACTTATAGAATCACTCATGAACATGTTTGTCCAAATCCATGTAGACAAGGGATCGATGCGAATTCAAGGCCCTAAAAATCTATATACTAAAAAACGCAATGCAACGTTCTCCTTCGAAACGGTACACTGCGTTAATAAACGTATGTATGGAGCGGGTGATGGGAATCGAACCCACGACATCAGCTTGGAAGGCTGGAGTTTTACCATTAAACTACACCCGCATTGGCGGAAATGCTCAAAATTTGTCGAATGAATAATCAAAATAAAAACAGGTTTCCCTGTCTTTGAACAACATAAATTATATTACACTAATGTCGAATTTATGTCAATATTATTCTAATATATAAAAAACTCACTGCAACCTTCAGCAGTTTTCAGCAGAAGATTGCAGTAAATATTATTCCTTTCTCGGCCATTTATGATGAACCCGATAACGTTCTAAATGTTTCATTTTCTTTAATAAACTATAGGATAAATGAATTTTTTCCTTGCCTAATTCTATATCAGGGTCTATGTTCATCCATAATGATTTTTTGTAGGCAACGAGCTGATCTGGATAAACACTTCGATGCCCAATCACAATGTACGCTGTAATACATGCCCCTACAATATAAATTCCTGCCGCATTACCAAATAACTCAAATCCCATAAAAATAGCAGCAATTGGCGTATTAGAAGCAGAAGCAACAACTGATACCATCCCGACTGCTGCTCCAATTGCGGGATTAATGCCCAACAGGTGTGCAAAAACATTCCCAGAAATTGCACCTATGACAAACTGTGGCGTAACAATCCCGCCATAGAAACCAGATCCTAACGTAATAGCCACAAATAATGATTTCCAAAGAAAGCCTAAAAGGGCTACATTTCCTCCATTTAAAGCACGATCCATTAATGGAAGACTTAAGCCTAAGTAATCTGTTGGTATAACAAGAATCATTACTGATAAAATGAGCCCACCTAAAAATGGCAGGAAGGGGGGCCAAATATGAAAACGCCTTTGAAGAAAACTAAATAAATGTCGTGTTTGTTCAAACAACTCAATAAAGAGCCACGAAACAAGCCCACAAAGGAGCCCAATCAAAATAATCTTAATAAAGAGATTTTCCGAAAAAGCAGAAGAAATATGAAGCGGATAATTGGAATAGTTCATTCCACAAAATTTGCTTACCTCATAGGAAGTAACCCCCGCAATTACTGCCGGAAAAATAAAATCATGGCGAATTCTTCCTATTGTTAATACCTCAACTCCATATATAGCTCCTGCAATTGGCGTACCGAACACACTCGCAAAACCAGCACTTACACCACAAGCAACTATTCTTTTTTGAAGCTCTGGACTTAAGTGAAGAAGACGGCCAAATAAGGATGCAAGAGAACCGCCAATATGTGAACAAGGACCTTCTTTTCCTGCTGATCCTCCTGAAGCAAGCGTAATAATGGCAGCAATTGGTTTAATCGCAAATGTCTTAAATGGAATAATTCCTGATTGCCGATGGACTGCAGCAATTACTGAATCCTTTTTATTTGTTGAATTTCGATACCCATAATACAAAATAATCCCATTCAACAATCCTCCTATTGGCAAAATAAGCATTTGAACCCATAATGGTATATTGGACGTTTTATTAGTAGAAAAAAATAATCCTTTCAAAAAAAAGCTTGTACCAAAACCAACAATGGCGCCAGCAAAGGTTGCTAAAACAAACCATCGTAATAATGTAGCAAGCATTACGAATGGTTCAATGTACTTAATACGATTCAACATTAACCACTCCAGTCGATTCATTCCTTTTAAAGGGTAGCACTAAAAAAGAATGGTGTCTAATCGATTTTTCACTATCATATCCTTATCATTAAGTTGAAGGAGATGTGGTATATTTTAAATAATCATTTCACCATAAAATGGCAGGTGCATAGTAGTGAATAAACAAAAAATGGTCGTAGCCCTAAAAGGAATTATCTTTCATGAAGGGAAGGTACTAATCGCCCAAAGGGCAAATGATGATGTTGGCGGGGGCACTTGGGAATGTGTTGGTGGAAAAATGGAGTTTGGAGAGGATTTAGAAACTGCTTTAGAAAGAGAAATCTTGGAAGAGGTAGGATTAAAAGTCAGCATTCAAAGGATTTTATATGCTACTACTTTTAAAACGGACCCAACTAGACAGATAATTATTCTTTCATACCTATGTAAGGCTTTAACTACTGACGTTATCCTTTCAGACGAGCATATTGACTACCAATGGGCCACAAAGGAACAACTAAAAACTTTACTGCCTCCAGAAATCTTACTCGATTTTGAAAAAAATTACGTATTTTCCTTGAAAGAATTGAAATAGCTCGTAGATTATGGCTTCATCCTTTCATTTTCTTTTCCACCCAAAAGGGACAGTACAGTAAATAAAAACTTAAAATCATCACAAGATCCATAGATAAAAGATACCATGGCCAAGATCCAAGATAATCCAAAACGGATGTATTCCCTGGCTTTCTCATGATATAAAGATAGTTCGAACCAACAGCACTATTAAGTTGAAATACGATTGTTGCATATAGATTTATAAGTAACATTGTCACCCACATTGAGGGAATAGTAGGCTTGTATTGAAAAGCTACCACCATAAACAAACAGGCCAATACAACCCCACCATGTAAAATAAAAAACAAAAAGTATTGAAAATGTGGAAATGAAAATTCACCAAGATCAGGGGTTAAAATGGCTTGAATGGAACTACCCAGCCCAGCAAAATACATAAATTGAAATAGTTTATAGCTTCGTGTCACTAGCATGAGTAGAGCTAAGATGACTGCCAGATCACTTAAATGAGCAGGCAAATCCTTCTTTATTGACCAAGCCTTCTCAAAAATGAGCCAATAATGCTGCAAAAGCTCGGCCATAAATAGCACCACCGAAAGTGAAAAACGAAAAGCCCTTTGCTTCTCCCTTATTTTTTTTTGAAAAACGAATAAGAGAAAACCTAAAACAAAAATGATTCCGATTGTTAAAATATGTGCGACTGAAAATAGTCGAAATGATTCCAGTTTTGATTGATAGTTAAAATATTTCTGCATCCCTCATAACCCCAATACTGTGTTCAGTTTCATATAGTTTGGGGTTAATCATACAAAGTATACACCACTACACTAGATGTTCCTGAATATTTAGGAATTTAACGATTCTAAGATGATCACGGATTTCAAGAAGATGCATACCTGTATCTCCAGTAGCATATTTAAATTCATTATGATTTGATTGATTTAGAAAAGCTTTTAAAAAGTTGGAAATACTTCCTCCGTGAGATACGATGGCCACTCTTTTAAACTGTTGATACTCAGTAATGATTTTATGAAAAATTCTTTCTGCTCTAAATCTAAATTCCAACTCTGATTCTCCATTTTGTATAGCAATATGTGGAGGTCTCCCACCTTCAGGTAAAGGATACTTGAGTAATGCTTCTTCTTTAGTTAATCCTGCAAGAACTCCATTATTGAATTCTATAAGATCTAATTCAATTTTTAGTTCACAGCCTATTTCATCTTGTAAAATAGTTGCAGTGTTTTTCGCCCTTTTTAAAGGGCTTGATAAAATGATACGAGGTGGAAAATGCTCAGCCACATATTTAGCCATTTTTTTCGCTTGAGAATGTCCCAGCTCAGTTAATGGAAAGTCTGCCCTCCCCTCGTGAACCCCCAATAAATCAGCTTCTGATTGGCCATGCCGTATGATTAACAATACCATATGTTTTCCCCAATTTTATTTTTATAGTTTTATTAAAAAATATACTGTTCAACCCATGAAAGGATTTCAGTGTATACCTCTTCCTTATTTGTTTCATTTAATAATTCGTGACGTGCACCTTCATAGATTTTACAGGTTATATCCTTAATTCCAGCCTGTTGATACGCTTTGTATGTTTTTAAAACACCTTTTGAATTGCTGCCGACTGGGTCCTTACTTCCGGAAATCAAGAGAATTGGTAGATTAGACCGAATCAATTTCAGATTTTGGATCTTATTGATTGTTTCTAATCCTTCGAATAAGTCATTGAAAAAACCAGCAGTGAAAATGTCTCCACACATAGGATCTTCAATATATTTATCTACCTCTTTATCTACTCTGCTTAACCAATCAAAATCTGTTCGGTTTGGTTTAAAGGCTTTATTATAAGAACCAAACGTCAAATTGTTTAACATTGGGCTCTTTGTCCTTGCTCCTTTCTTTTTTACCTCTCTTGAAGCAATCAATCTCCCAATCTTCCCCATTATTCCAGGATCTCCACCGGTCCCACACAGGATGACACCAATAATCTTATCACCGTATAATTGAATATACCTTCTTGATAAGAAGGAGCCCATACTATGTCCAAATAAAATAACAGGAACACCAGGATATTCTTTTTCAATAATGGTTGTAAGTGTATGCATATCTTGAACCACTTTTTCAAACCCTTGCTCATCAGCAAAATAACCACTACAATTATTTAATTGTGCAGTTACACCATGTCCACGGTGATCATTTCCATAAACGACAAAATGTTGCGAAGCCAATTCGTTTGCGAAAGAATCGTACCTTTCAATATGCTCCGCCATTCCATGTGCGATTTGAATAACGGCCCTTGGATTGCTTTCAACGTCTGTTGCCCATTTTCTAGTAAAGATTTCTATCCCATCACTGGCTTTAAAGGTAAATGTTAATTGCTTAGCCAAATAGACGTCCCCTTTACCATTTAATTTGATAAAATGACACTTCCATCCATTATATTTTTTAACTTAAACTGAATATAAACAAGTGCTGAATAACTGTCAACCTATTTAGAGTATTCAGAATTAAAATTAAAACTGGTAAAAAACGCTATTTTCTAAATGATTGTTGCTAATGGGAAATTTACTTCCTCTTTTTAATGAAGTGGTGTAATATGGTAAAAAAAGGAGAAGTGAAACAGTGTGAATTTAAATATCGGAGACATTATTTTTCAGCTATTTACATTTCTTTTTCCAGTTATTTTCATTATTTTAATAGTCTTATTTGTCCGTTCTTCAAAGAAACGAAATGAACAATTAAAACGAATTGAAGAAAAATTAGACAAAGTATCGGAACTAAAAAATACAAAACGATAGATTTTCCAACAACAGACCAAAAAAGACTCCAATAGCGTTGGAGCCTTCGTTTTACTTTTAATGTGATTCAGGTGATTGTGGGAGAACAAACACACCAAAATCAGCTTGGTTTTGAGTGCAAATATCCAATGATTTATCTTCTTAAATACTGCAATGGATTTTTTAAAATACCATTTTTGTAAACTTCAAAATGAAGATGTATGCCAGTAGCATCCCCTGTTTCCCCCATAATGCCAATAGGAGAGCCTTCTTGAACCGTTTCTCCTACACCCACTCTAATGGAGGACAAATGCGCATAAACTGTCTGAAATCCATTTTGATGGTCAATCACAATTTTATTCCCATAACTTCCATCCCAACCAGCTGAAATAACAATCCCATTGTCAGCTGCCTTGATTGTATAATCACTGGGTCGGGCAATATCAATTCCTTTATGCAGTCTCCCCCATCGATAACCCATTTGGCTCGAAATATACCCCCCATCTGCGGGCCAGATGAAAATTCCTTCCCCTCTAGATGGCGCCACCTTTGATCCTTTTATAACAATTTGCTTTATTGGCTGGCCTAAAATAACTTTCTTCGTTAATTCTTTCATCACTGTTTTGCCATTTTCAATTGTTTCATAGTAACTCACCGATTCCACTCCAGCCAATCCCTGCTGGCTGACTCTGCTTTCGCCCTTTACAAGGTTTGGATCGTTAATGACCTCTTCAGAATATGGGATGGTTTCTTTTTGGCTTACCTCTTTTTCTACAATAACTTCTACATAAGGTTCAGGCTCTGTAATTGTAATTTCTTGGCCGGGCATTAATAATGATTTCTCAGTCAATTGTGGATTTAATTTTAGTAATTCTGCCAATTTTAAACCATTATTATTGGCAATTCTGCCAAGAACATCTCCCTCTTGGACTCTATATTTAATTTCCTGATTTGCCCCTTTTAGTAAAAGGGCAACTGCATTTTCAATAGGCATAATTTTATCGGGAGAAACATTAGCCTCTTGCAATACAATATTTTTTGACAAATGAATATCTAGTAATCGGCTTTCATTTTCTTTTAAAGGAGAAAATGAATCCATCAAAGAAGATTTCATTGCATCAAATTTGTTTAATTCATTCTCTGTCACAAAGTTCAATTCAAGTTTTCGAACAACTTGTTCTGCGGCTTCCCTGTTCCTTACGTAAGCAACAGGCTTTCCATCAATAATGATGGCTGAGGCATTTAGTGTTACATCTTCACTATTAAAATTAGTTATGGATGGGAAATGATTTGCTGGGAAAGGATGTACTTTTTCTGAAATGTAGGCAGTATTCAATTTTGAAGGAAGATAAATTTGGCTATTGGAGTTTGTTATTCTTCTCATATTCTTTTTTGATGCAACACCAAAGCGGCTTTTAGCCATGGAAAGCTTGGAATCATTTGCTAAGGTAATAGATGATTTGCTAAATAGGAAAGGTGAGACAGCAAATGTGGTAACAACAGCCACCTTCAATGATGGTTTTGCTATAGGCTTGACATTGTCCAATAAATTCGACACTTTTTTCCTAAGCTCCATTTTACCCCTCCTTGAAAAAATAGATGCTAATACTCAAAATCACTTTTTCACCTATAAAAACACTTATCCTTAATTTATCGAGGAACCAATTGAAATAGACTACATGTATTGATAATGTAATAAAAATGTATAATTGATGACATTTTTTGACTTCAACTTTTTATGGAAGTATGAGGGCAACTGAATTGAAATACGTTTAAAAAGGCTTTCTTCAACAAAAGTTATTGTTTGCTTTATATCAACCGAATTAAATGTTTTCTTAATCATTTATAATTCTACATCTGTTTAATTATTCACCCTTTACGAAATCATTCTCCAATGATTATGAATCGAAGGACACGAATTTTAATTATTTTATTGTGTTGAAAAAAAACAAAAAAACTCCAACATTTCTGTTGAAGTCTTTCATAATCGACTTTATTGATACCGATGGTCGGGGTCGAAATAAGGTCAAAAGCACTCGTACAATAAGATTTTAGTGAACCGGTGTGTAAAATTTGTGTAAAGAAACTTAATGGTTCTATCTATACATAAATGTATAGGATTTTGGTATTAATTAAATACAATACATTCGATAAGGAACAACAAAGGAATGGAAGAAAGAATTTGGAAAAATAGATAATATGACATATGATGAAGAGCTAGATGAATGGATTTGTGCCAATAATAATCGTCTTACTTTTCAATATGAAAAAAAGAGAAATACGGATAACGGGTATGAAACTGTTAAACGTAAGTATATATGCACGAATTGTCATGGATGCCCGCTTCAGACTTCGTGTACAAAAGGAAAAGACACCAAAAGTATCAGCGTCTTTATGAAAAATTAAAAATATCGACAAGAGGTTCGTGAAAAATTATCCACAGAAATTGGAGAAAAAAAATATAGACAAAGAAAATTGAAGTGGAGTCAGTATTTGGACAAATAATGTTCAACAGTCATTCTCAACAATTTTTATTAATATGCCTTTCTAAAAAAACGGTGGAATGGGATCTTCTTTTGTACTGCCCACAATTTGAAAAAGTGGGCAGCAACTAACCAAAAATGCAAAAAATAGCGAAGGAAAATAGGAAAAATCCTATTCCACTTCACTTATATCATCCAATTACCTAAAAAAAAACAATGAAGGGAAAAGGGCTGAGCCCTAAAGGTCAGTTTTAACAACCTTTTGGGTCAGCCTCTTGTAAAATCACTTATATTAACCTTTTTCTTAAGCTAACAAGTAGTGGTGCTATTTGTTGGCTTTTTATTTACTGATTACAGTTCTAGCAGCACCAGGATCTCCGCCTTTTAAGAATTCACCAGTAATAGTATCAGCTTTGTCTGAGTTAGAGCCAATGAATTGTTCGCCTTTACCATGGCAAGCATAACATACAGACATACCAGTGTAGCGTTTTAATGCTGAAGATGGGTTTGGATCTGCAAAATAGCTAATAGCTTTATCTGTATTTCCAGTTACGGATGCATCAAATACTTTAGTAGCAGCTGTTAAATCAAAGTAAGTGTTATCATTAGCATCATGCATAATTTGTGCTTCAGAACCGTGTGCATAGTGACAACGTACGCAAGTTAATTTGTCTTGTAAGGTTGCGTGGCGGTGTGCCAATGTGTAAACACCAGTGTTATCTGTACGAGTATTGGAAGCATAATCAACGTGACAAGATGCGCAATATTTACTCATTTCAGTACCACTGTCAGGAACAAATGTTGCAGTACGAGTACTGTCATATAGGTCAGCAATGTTGCCAGTTGTTTCAACATCGATACCAATAGAAACTACTGCGCTGTCAATATTTGCTACTGCAGATCCATATGCAAAAGCATCTCTATAAACAACTTGCAAGTTTGGATCCATATTTAAGCTCTTACCATTAACATCTTTTAATACAGTGTTTGCTACAAATGGATATCCTTCTTCACGATTCCATAAAGAGTAATCTGCTACATAACTACCTGTTGTGCTGTCGCCAGCCCATCTGTAAGTTTGGATTACTTGGATAGGGAATGGAGTTTTAGTTGTATCTACTGTACCAAGTGCACGCTTGTAGAAGAAGTTTGCATTTACTGCATTTTGGTCAGCTAAACTTGTTTTAACAAGAATGTAAGGGAATGTCTCAGTTGTTGGGATATTTGCAACCCCATTAACGATATCAGCATTTGCAAAAGTAAATAATTTACCATTTTTGTTATCAATTGTTGTTGTAATAGTTGCCATGCTATGGCCTTTAAAATAAGTTATTTTTTGACCAGCTGCAGAAGCATATGGAGTTGAGCCCCAGCCCATTGGGTCAGTGTTTAAGTTGTTTTCACCAGCGGAACCTGAACCGTGTGCTGCGTGACAGCTTGCACAATCGAATTCTTGATCGTATTGGCCACCAAGTTTGTTACCACCAGGTGCTGCGCTAACTTTTAAAGATCCGTCAGCTTCGTGTAATGAACCATTATGTCCAGCTGTTTGAACGTTGAAAGTACCATCAATGCTTGATGTCATATCAGCTGATACAGGTGCAAATGAGTTGTATGCACCAGTTGTACCATCATGACATGCAGAACATGTGCTGTATACGCCATCTTTGAACAATAAAGACTCACCATTTGCAGCGGTGTGGGTTTGGTGACAGCTAGCACAAGAGTTAGTATTGTTTTGGTAGAAACCGTGAACTTTTTGTCCAGAACGATTTTTTCTTGTATTGTCATAACCTGTTAAGTTAGCGTTTTTATAGCCGGAACCTGTAACATCAACATGTGTTGAGTTAATTGGGTTACCATTAGCATCTGTACCTGCTTTGTACATATCCGCGTTGCTTGGATCATAAACAACAGCAGAAGATTTAGAAAGCAATGTTGCATGTGCAGTATCTGTTGTATGATACAGTGATACTGAATAGGTATCTCCAGGTGTAAGTACGCCTTTAGCAAAAACAACAGAAGCTTTACCTGATGTAGTATCAATTGTAGCGGATTTTGTTGTTACTTCAGCTCCAGTTGAATCCTTTAATACAACATCAAATGATACTGCATTATAAGATGCAGGAGTTGTATCGGTTTTTGGGTTATAGTCAACAGGATCAGCAGTATTTCCATTGAATGGAACAGTTAATGATAAGTCTGAATTTGAAACTGGCTTTAATCCATAAGGATCCTTCGCGAAAGCCGCTGTGCTAAGTATTCCCACTAACAAAATGGTAATGAGTAGTGAGAAACTAAGTTTTAACTTACTCATTTCTTAAAACCTCCCTTTTTTTCTCTCTTTTAAATACTTACAAAACTACTAAAAACTTCTTTGTCTTTTGGGCATCACCTCCTTAAAGATTACTCCGTGAAGTATTAGTAAAAAATTATCTAATCAATTTTTAAATCTATCTAATTATTATTTGAAAACAAACGAATTCTAATATCGATTGGAACAGTACTACTCCCACTTTAGTCAAATTCTGCTTTGTCAAAAGTTCGATTAGGAACATGCCTAAAAGAACAGCTCTCCCCTGTAAGAAGAGCTGTCAAAGGGAGTTTTTTAGAAATAAGTAAGTTCTATTTCCCTCTTACTCATTTCTAAAGAAAACTTACTTCCATGCGATTATAAGAATTTCCATTATTACCGTTGTAATGTAATTGAATGGAAAAATCTTTAGCCGCAAGTCCATTATACTTGCTGTTTATCAATTAGGAATTACCAATCACAATACAATTTTTTTAATATTTTCCTAAAAGTTAAGTAGAAAATTCTAATATAAGAGGAGATTTTTGTATTATTTGTAGAAATCATCACAAAGTGACAAAAGAAAAATATCTTTTAAGGGGGCATTATTGTACATTTTGTTGAAAAAGGCTTTGACAATTCTGTGATAGAATTATTTGGCTGGCGAGAGGAGAGTAATGTCTCTTAATCATTTTCCTTTCTTGTAGAGGGGAGCTCCCTCTCCATGAATTCCTTTCGAATGAAGGAAATAGGCAGAATTCGGAAACCAAATTTTGAAACCTTATAAAGGCTTTCTTCCGTGGGACGTGACTATAGTCTTCAAAGGAAATCAAAAATTTGATGATTTTGTTGGTAGCATAAAAAAAGCAAAGGCACAACTAGCTACTATTCACTAGTTGTGCCTCTTGATTTCAAAACTTCCTATAGTCACATGGAAGAAGAACGAATCGCTAACGTGATGGATCTTTATAAGCCCATATAAAATTAATTTACAGGGAAACGTGGGGACGGTTCTTGCGTTTCTAATATAAGGATTATAAACATGTTTGGATTTTATTTTGCTGAATTCACAAATAAAAAGGCTTCCCTGCAGAAATTTAAAATCTACAAAGAATGCTTTTTATGAAGATAAAATATTTGTAAATCTATATTCGATCTCTAGTTCTAAATATCTGCAAGTTGTTTTAAAAATTTGATAGAAGGTTTGAACATTATCAACTACGGGAATGGTCACAACCCACTTACTTTATTTGGAAAGTGAAACTGGAGAACCGTCCCCGTATTTCACACTTATTCATAATTTTGATATACCGTCTAAGCTGCTCCTTAGTGGTGACCGGGAACATTACATCTCTTTCTTTGTTTCCCTTACCTAACACTAATATTTTTCCATCATTAATCGAAACATCGGTTACTTTCATATTAATTAATTCAGATAACCTAACCCCTGTATCAAGGATAACAAGCATTATTGTATAATCCCTAAAACTAACAAATTCCTGTTTCAGCGGCTCTTTAAAAAGGGCATGAACTTCATCATCAGTAAGAGGCTTTATTTTCTCAACTTTCCCTTTTTGGCTTAACCAATCTATCCGTTGGGTTGGAAGGAATATATGATTCATTATATAAATAGGAATAAAGCTGCTTCATTGCTCAAATACGTGATTAACTGTGGTCAGGTTATTCTTAAGTTTATCCGTACTGTATAACACAAGTCTTTAAGAATAGATTCCTTTGCCTCAATAGATCTTAGAGGGTGTCCCAGTTCCAATAAAGCCCGCACAATTATCAAAATATTTTCCTTATACCTCCTTTTAGTGTGGTAAGACAGGTTTCTCATAATCATATCCTTTAAAAACTGTTCTACGCAATAATCAAAGTAGTCTCTCCGCAATCCTTTAAAATATGAGCTTTGCTCTCTGTTTTCTCAATTTTACCTCTTCTTTTTGCCATGCTGATTCACTCCTTTAATCTTTAATTAGAATTTGAATGCAGCACAATATTCTTACGCACACGATTCTAGCATACGACACAATGAAAAAAGGGCTGTGTGCTCAGCATATTAACTGAACTCACAAACCCTTTTAAAAAGCTATTTTACGCCCAAATTGATACCGGTGGACCGTACTCGTTTAAATACACACTTTTTTTATATTCGTTATAAACGTCCTGTAAAGATTGTCTAATTTCCTCAGGTAATTTGTCTTTAATGGCATGTTCACTTTTTATCTTTATGCCCCTAAGTTTCTTTAATAATAACAATTCTTCCTCTTTAATAGCAAATTGAATTGTAAGTTTTGTCCTATACTTTTCTTCCTCGTCCAGAACAATAACATTTTTTATCAAAGTTTTTAGGACAGGACCTACAATTTTTATATCAAGTTTAAATAAATCGATAAATGGTAATTGATAGTCCTTAAATATTTCCTTAATAAGTTTTTCAATTTTTATCAAATTTCTATTTTGCTCCTCATACTGTTTGGTATTACGCAGCCTTTCTCCTAAGTGATTAACCTCTTGATTTCTTAAGTTAATTTCATTCTCATATTGTTCAATTAATTCTTCATTGTCCGTCCGTACCACTAATTTCAAATATCGACTTTGCTCCTCCTTTATTTCTGTTATTCGTGTCTTAATTAAATCAATTTCATTTAAATGGGCGGATAATTCATCTTCAACAGTTATTAATGTGTTTTGATACATTTGAAAAAATCTTTCCTTATTTAAAATCTCTTCGATTCCCTCTATAATCAGTGGGTCTAGCCTGTCAATTCTTAGTCCCCTTCTATTTAAACAAAATGGTTGCCCTTTTGTTTTATATCCCCCACAGACATAATAATCGAATTTATTACCAGAACCATTTCTTCTTGGTCCGTGATAATATGTATGTCCGCATGAATCACACTGCAAAATACCACTTAATAACTGGTTTCCATAGACTCTTTTATCTAGATTTTCTGGTTTAGCACGATTTTTCAATTTCATTAATTTTTGTACCAGCAAAAACTCCTCTTTAGAAATAATTCTAGAATGATTGTTTTCAACGACAATCCATTCATCCTCAGCCGTTTTTTTCTTTTTAGTTCTACTGATATTCCTTCTTTTTGAATAAACATAATCACCAGTATAATGGATATTTTTTAAAATAGATTGTAGTGTGCCTATTGAATAATCATTTCTGCCAAGTACAGAGTTTTTATTCAAATAGTTCCTTATCTTTAATAGTCCATCTCCATTAAGATACTTATTAAAAATTAAACGGACAATCTCTGCTTCCTCGCCAATAATTTCATATTTTTGTGTTTCTTCGTTTAAGGAATATCCAAAAGGCGGGATTCCCCCTAAATATTGACCACGTAGGGCTTTATTCCTCATATTATCCCTTACATTTTCAGCAATTTGCTCTCGTTGAAGCTGTGCTACAGCACCAATAATATTAATTAGGAACTTACCGTACATCGTGTCAGTTCTTAAAAACTCTTCAGTAACGGAGACAAAATCAACATTATATTTTTCAAGCTCAACCAGATATTTATTCAAATCCAATACGTCCCTTGCGAATCGGCTTAAGCTATAAACAATGACTGCGCATATCTCCGAATTCTTTCTGACCTCATGGAACATTCTTTGGAAATCAGGACGAGCATCATTACCTCCACTGTAATCTAAATCTTCATAGATATTGACAATTTCATATCCTTTTAGTTCGCAATGACGCCGAATATGTTCCAATTGGGTTTGTGGACTTTCCTTATCTTTAAATTTTGATGAACCTTTAGCCCTTCCCAATCTACTTACTCTTATATATGCCAAACATTTTTTAGAATTAGCCATATTCCTACACGCTCCTCTCCACTAAAATTCTATCGGGCCAGCAATGAATACTTCAATTGAATTTTCGTGAAAAATAAAAACGCTCGGAATCAATAATTTTCCAAGCGTTTCAAAAGTCTAAATATTGCTTCATTTTTACCCAAAACTCCTTAATTAGTTTGCAATCTCTAAATCCTTCATATCGTTCAAAACGTTAGTGATTAAGATTAATGATTCAAAATCGTCGTCTTGACTCGAAAATGATAATTCCTCAGGTAGGTTCCTTTCTCCTCTTTTTATAGTAAATTCCTTTGAAGCAACTCCATTTTTGAAATCAACCCTAATCATAGTTTCATTTGCACCTTTTGCATCTATAATTATGATATCTTCAACATAATGTCTAATGATCCTTCTGACAGTGTCGAGGGTGAATGTTTTCAAAAAACTCAAACTACAATCTTGTTCATCGAATTGCTCAACAATATCCTCAAATTTAGGCAGTTGCTTAATTTTAAATTTTATATTGTTTTCGGCCACCTGTTGCTGTAAGTTTGAAATTCGTGCATTTATGCCTTTAACTCTCTCTTTATAATCAGGAGTAAGTATAATTTCTTCTGACTTTCGTTCTTCTTTTATTACGTCTAGATAAATGTCCTTTTCCTTTTTTAAATCGTTAATTTTTCTTTTAAGATGATACTCTTGTTCCAAAATAATCTTTATTCTATCTATAACTAATTGGTATTCTACTTGGTAGAACTTAATTAAAGTTTCCAAGTCAATGACATTTTCAATGGCAGCCAGAACCGTATTTTCTAACTGTACCTTCCTGATTTTTTTCTGAATGCATTCTTTATTGCTACACATATAGTAATAATACTGGGTACCATTAGGCTTAGTGCTAGATGATACATAATAATGACTGTTACAGAAACTGCATTTTACAAGCCCGGTTAAAAGTTTGGTTCCCTTAAGATTTGAATTGTCAGCCTTCTTAACTCTTCTCCGGCTAAATCGCTCTTGTTGAACACTCTCAAATAACTCTTGCTCAATAATAGCATCATGGTTATTCGGATTCTGTTTCCATTTTTCCCGATCTAATTTTACTTTTCCACTCCCATCCTTTTTATTTCTAGTTTTACCAAATATGTACATTCCTGTGTATTTTTCATTGGAAAGCATATTTAATATGGTTCCTTCATTAAACTGCAGACCCTTAACTGCTTGAGCCGAACTGATTTCTTTTGCAATTTGAGTTGCACTACCCCCTTCTAGATATCTATTAAAAACATATCTTACAATCTGTGCATCTTCTTCAACGATCTTATACTTACCCGTGGTTAGATCCTTTTCATAACCAAAAGGAATTTTCCCGCCTAAATGCTTACCTAGACTAGACTTTAACATCATTGCACTTCTTACTACTTCAATATTTTGCTCACGCTGAAGCTCTGCAACCGCTCCCAAAATATTTATCATAAACCCTCTTGCTGACCCTTTTAATTCACAAAAAGGTTCCATTACGGAAAGAAAGTCAATATCGAGTTTATCCAATTCCTCCAAATAAATTTTAAGATTCATAAGATTTCTAGAAAATCTGCTAAGATTATAGACAACAACCGCACTAATCTCTTTGTGATGTTTTCTTAAATACGAGAACATTAATTGAAAATCAGGTCTTTTATCATTACCGCCACTATAATTTAAGTCCTTAAACGATTCGACTATTTCATAGTTTTTCCTCTCACAGTATTTTTTAATTTCATTTACCTGTGATTCATAACTAATTTTTTCGCTAAAATTCGGCCCCATTTCACTGACTCTTCCATAGATTATTACTTTCTCCAAATAAAATTCCCCCTTTATTGCCTATCCCATCTGGAAAATTAAACTTATTACGGGATTGAATACTTTTTGATTATAGTAAGGGATAAATAATAATGATAGTTAATGATGGCACCCTCACTTCACATGAGACCTTAGATTATAATAGATTCGCTATTATTTCCCATTTTTGTTACTAGGTATTTTCCAAAAGTGTAGTGGATTGTATACTCAATATCTGTGTTTTTATTGAATTTCACCTCTCTAAAAAGTTTTCCCATCTCCTTTCTTGGCCCAAGTGGGGATGAAGTCTTGTCTTCATAAATTTTCACCAGTTCCCAATTGTTGATTTCACATAATCTTTTAAATCCTTCAAGAACCATTTTATGTTCTCTACCATTTGCGAACTTTTTTTTCACTGATACATACCCTACTGCCTTTGCTTTTTTAGTACGATTTAGATCCTTTTTACTAATTGGTTCAATTCCGAAATCAATCAAATTAGAAATATCCGCAGACTTTTTATGATTTCTCAACCATTGGTAAGCATCTGATGTAGTGAGGGGAATAATAGTTTCTAATGCATTTGTTTTATTACCTTTTGCAATTGCCCCCTTTCCAGTATGCAAGAAGAACTTTCCCTCTTCAGTCATAAAGAGATTTTCAAATACATAATTAATATCATTACTTGCAAGACCATTGCTATATTTAACAAGTAGTTTTGATTTCTCAGTATCATAGACCTTTTTATTAATAGTTTTTTTCATTCTAAACCATCTCCTTTTTTAGTTTTAAAACTTGCAAGTTCCTTATTTTAGGAAGGGATGTGGTACTTTGTATTAGTTGTGAAGGCACCCTTCTGAAATTTTAGAGTTAATTACTTTGAAGCATTAATTTATCCTTCAGAGATTAATTCTGGAAAATATTTTTCAATTTCTTCAAACTTATTATTTTGTTCTAACCACTTATAGGCGTCGTTTGATGTTTGTAAAACAATGGTTTCTATACCCCAGTTTGAACTACCATTCGAATCACTATATTTTGTTAATGGCCCACCTTCAGCATGCAAGAAAAACTGCCCACTTCTTGTAATGTAAAGCCCCTCGTATAGAAATCTGAAATCTCTATTTGTAAAACCATTACTAAACTCGGCAATTAGACATGACTTTTCCGTATCGTAAACCTTTTTATTAATAATCTTTTTCATAAAATCTCCTCCTTTTGAATTTTCAAGTAAAACTAGCAACATTTATGGTTGCATTTGAATAGTGACACCAATTTAAAAGACAACACCTTCATTTCTTAAAATAATTAAATTCCTTTTCACACTGTAAATATCCAACTACTTTTTTCATTAAAAAATCACCTCCTTAAAATCGTTTTAACGACAAAAACGGTAATATATATGTTACCATACTTCATTTCTGCGCTTTTTTGTCGCTGCAAATTTATATTATCACAATATTTTCGGCTCGTAAACCCTAAAAGAGGATTTTTTTTTACTTTTTTTTGAAACACAGCGACAAAAACGCCAATAATAGGTTATAATAATTGTAGGAACACATATTTGGAGGGATAATATTGAGCGATGAAAGAATAATGATTGGGGATCGACTAAACCATTTATTTAAAATTAATAATATGGATATTTCTAAGGAATCACTTATAGATGAGGGATTTAATAGGTCCAGCTTACAAAAGTATCTGACAAATGTTAGAAGGCCAAATTTAGAAGATATTATAAATTTATCTAAATTATTTAATACCACAGTTGATTACTTGGTAGGAAAAAGTAATTTCGTACTAGATACTTGGGATTACAAATATTTAGAGGAATTTTTCACTTATGCCTCAGAGGAAGTAACGAGACATTTTGCCGAGCGCCATGGAGTAAATATCCCTGATAATGACAATACCTATACATTGTTATTTGCTTTAGCCCATTTTCTTATTTCTGGAGAAAAAACGTTTGAGGATTTTTCAACTGAAGAAACTAAATACCAAAAGGATTTAATAGAACATATTATTACAATTTTCTATGGTACCATTAGAATGGCTAATCAAACAAATTTCCATATAGATGAATTTAAGGGGTTACTGGGTGGTATTTCTGATTATATTGATGGTGAGTATAGTTTTAAAGATGCATCTATTATCAATAATTTGGAAAAACGTGAGGATACAACAAATGAAGAAAAAATAGAAATATTAAAGTCATACATTCAAGTCAATGTTATGAATGGACAAAAGGCATTAAAATTACTTCAGGAACTAACCGAAAGTAAATAATATATTATAGAGGAACTGCTGGGATGCTATCCCAGCTTTTTAATATTCAAAAGCAAGGATTATTTCTGTCACTTCATTTCGATTTCATAATTCGAAATTTACGACATCTTCATTTTTTACTTATACTCGTCCCCATCCATTTTTTTCATCCACGTTTTTATGGAATTCCTTAAATTTGTCTATTTCAGACGATTTGAGCTGGTATGAGGTAAACAGCATTAAACGCTGCAACTTTTTGATTTTAATTGATTTCTTTCTTTTTTTCTCTATATGAATCATAGTGTATTTCTATATATAGGGATTTTTTTCGGTGAAAAAAATTCTCTTGCTGAAAAAAATGCGGAATCATAATCATTATTGATAAATCATAATAATTAAAATCATTAATAATGATTATGAATCCAATAACGTGGGACAGTCAGCTATTAAGCTGCTGTCCTATGTGAAGTTCTCTACAGATTTACCAACTCTTTAGTGTTTAATGCAATATATTCAGCACCCACAACAGGAAGATTACTTAAAATCAATACTTTTGAAGGGTATCTGTTAACCCTTCCCCTTCCAACCGCTTGGATTAGTTGGCTTTCCACTAAGTAAAATTGGATTTCCCGTAACAAAGAATCACCATTATATGTATTGAAGTAAAATCTTAAGCCGTTCCTTTCAACTGGCATGTATTCCATTCTACTTTCTTGAAGGCCCATCCGATATCCTAAGCAAACACTGAGCAATAAATAGGTGAGCGGATTTAGATGTGGTGTACCAATTACTGTAATATTTTTCCCCTTTAAGTCATCAATACCTTCAGTGTTTCCAAAATGCACATTGCTCCCATTTTCCTCTTCAAAAAAGGATTTATAAGATATAATTTCGCTATTCGGGTTATATATATCAATAAGTTTTTGAGCCAATTGTTTCAAATCATACTCAGATTCATTTATTGAATATCTGCTAAAACTTTTGGAAGTAATTTGAAGTAAAGTTCCTTTATGCTTTACCTCACCTAGATTAAAAAATTGAACATCCTTTCCAAAGACTAACTTTGAAACTTGTTCATTTATTGTGGCACTGACGATAATAACCTTTTTATCTGCTGGCAAACTATTCTTTTGAATAAAATAGATCCACTCTGAATTATGAAGTCTCTTCTTAATGAAATAATCGCAGTTCAAAAAACCCAATATATTGGAGTTAATATTCGAATCCCCAACAACTACAGCCTCCATTTCCCTAGTTGCCGGCAGTAAGAAAGATGACCGTTCATGTACAATGTCAACGGGAGCGTTAAGAATCATATTTTGTAAAGTGACAAATACGTCTTTGTTTTCAGCATTTTCCTGCAATCTTGTAAAGGCGTATATCAGTTCCGTCATCTTTAACTTTGATATTGGGTACAAACTAGGAATCGGGTCTTCATCAAAGATAAGTGTGGAATTCGAGTCATCCTTTGTGTATATAGCCCGCTGATGGGTGGTAAGAAAAACTTGATTTTTTACCTTTTTCATCCTATACATGGAATCTAAGAATTCATTAATTTGTTCATTATTTGCCGCTATTTGTTTTAAATGTTTACTAACAGATTTATACGCACCTATATTGAATAAATGATTTATTGTCTCGCCTATAGGTCCCTCAAGTTCTGGCAATTCAGGAACTACAAAATGTTCTATATTAATCTTTCCTAATCGCTGAGACACTTCGTGCTTCAGCTTATGCGTTGGAAAGGCTATGCTGTAATTATTTTTTTCAGCATGCTTTATTAATAACTCGGTTTTGCCAACGCCAGTAGGTGCCTTTACCACATAAATCCCTTTTGGCTTATTGCTAAGAATTTCATCCAGTAAAATATCTAGTTTATTGTAAATTACATCAATTGGCTGCAACTCTGGAGTTTCTAAAATTTGTACACTACCTCTGGGAAGTTTCCCTTGCTGTATCATATTTTTTCCATGAATACATTCATCAGAGAATGGACAAAAGGAATCACAGTTTGATGGTGAGTAATTCAATTTTTTGATTTGATTTAACATTAACTGCCAATCATCTTTTTTTCGGGAATATTCAGGCCTTGAATTTAGAATTTCTAAAATCTTTGACTTTCCTCCCTCTACATTAAGAAGATTCGTCATGATTCCAAAAACCTCGTTGTGATAAAGCCAATACTCACCAGTAATTGATTCTTTAAAAAGTCTGCATCTTCCTATTAAATTATCAAAAGGGAAGTTTCGAACTATCTTTAATTCTTGCCCTTCCCTCATTTCAGCAAATTCCACCATTTCTTCCGTTTTATCAGGGTCCTCAAAATGCAAACAATACGAACTATGACTATTTTTTGCACGTGTTCTATAATAATTAATAGGATTGGTGCGATTTTTAGTCAGCGATATAAAAGTGGTTTTCCCTTCTAGAGAGCACAATTCATCCTCATTTATTACCTTATAATGTGGATAACCACTGCATAATGATAGACCTGTTTGTTCACAAAACTTTTTCATATCCCTTGTGGAGTTTGGCCCCATTTTTATCTTTTTTACAACCGCATCCAAAATTTCTACCACACTTATTACAGAATCACTATAAAATTCAATCCTTTTGCCTCCAAATAATAATCTTGCTGGATCGTTAGCATTACGATCAGCTGCTGGAAACAAGGTACGAAGCGCATATTGAATCAGGTTTCTGACCCTCTTATCACGAATTTCTTCGTTCAACAAAAATATCATTCGAAATTTATGATGTTCCTCAGTATAACTAAAGGATGAATAAATAAAGACTGGAATTACATTCACCTCGTTAGACAATTTCACTGCTTCTTCAATCGTTAGCCCCGAATCGATATCCAACGCAAACAATTGCTGTGATGACCAATTATCATTCGATCTTTCTCCATTACTAAATGTTGCAGGCGTAAAAGACTTGGCATTAGGTGAAGTGACCTCATCCATCAATTCCCCAATTGATATATACACCGGATACCCTGCAATCCTATCAGAAATACCGATTACTTCACTTTTCCCCGGCTTTTCCTTAAACCCTTGTTGATCCAAACAAAGTCTGACCCTACAATTTAACAAATCTTCATTACTAACCATTGCGATCCCTCCTCTCATGCAATAGGAGGAGCATTTTCCTTAACTAGTATTACGACATAATTCTTTAAATTGTTCTATGAATCAACTCCTCTTCTAAATTTCAACGGTTAACAGCTAAATCATATTTGACCTAAAAATAATTTTCAAATTTTTAGGAAAAGTATTTAATGATATAAGTAATTTTATAGTAACTTTTAATAAGGTTGGGTCAAACTTCTCATAAAAAAACCTAATATACTGTATTTTGTATATTAGGTATATATTAAATAAATAACTTTGTAACATTTGAAGCTTGTTTTAATAAATTCAACCACAACACTTTTTATATTTTTTCCCACTTACACAAGGACAGGGGGCATTCCTACCTACTTTTATATTTCGGGTAGGTTTATGTTTTATATTTTCGAGTAAATTCCGCTTTTAGAAAGCAAGGAATTTCAACCGAAATTTATCGGTTAGGTAAATCTATTGTCACGTGAGACGGATTAGGATCATCATAGAATGTTTTAATAACAAGTCCAACAACACTATCTTTTTTTCCAATATCATAAAGGAGTAATCCTTTTTTTGTACCGCCGGGCATTAATTCGGTAATAGAATTATATTTATTATCCTTGAAATATGGCCATGCCTTTATTTCATTCTTATTTTCATCAACTAGGCTGATATAGAAAGGATCTTTCATTTTCTCTTTACCAATGTTTGTGGTTTCAATATTAAGAAATAAAAGTTCTTTTCCAGATTCGGATTCTGTTATTAACCCCCCGCTATCTTTATACCTGTCAGCCCCTCTTGTATAATTTACTATTTTGATAGACATATTTTTGAAGGTTATTGATTTATTAATATTAACTTTAACTGTATTTTTTGGGGCAGTTTCTTTAGCTTTTGACGTAAGTTTTGCGGGATTCTTTTCTGAAGTTCTTGCTGTTGTTATTTGACATCCTGTTAAAGCGATTACTACTAACAAAAAAATTAAACAAATTTGTTTCTTCACCTAAATATCCCCTTTTCTACCATTTATCCAATATATTACACTTTCAGAATTACAACTTCAATATTTACTATACTCACTTACTAAATGTCCCAAAAATAATTGTAAAATATTACATTTAGATATAAAATATTACAATAATTAACCAAAGTAAATATTGTTAAATAAAGAGGGGGAAACATTTTGGCAAATGTTATAAGTTATATTATTGTTTTATTAGCTGGCCTGTTTATTTTTTTACAAATTATCTTTGCTATTCAGATTAAAGCCGAACTCTTTAAACTACGGCAAAAAGGTAAAATAATGGAGGAGGATGCAATAGACTTTTTGCAAAAATTAAAATATATTTTATGGATTCCTTATTCAGGTAAATATTTCAATAGAATGCGTGAAATCTATGGATATTTTTATCAAAGTCCTCTAGTCCGTTTTGAGACAAAACTTAAGTTGCATAAATCATTGAGTTTTCGTCTTGTTCAAGAAATAACAGCACCCAAAAAATACGATTCAACTGTTTGATTGCTAGTTTAAAAATATAGTTTCACAAGAAATCATAGATGTAACCTTTTAGATTGTGAAAAGAGCCTTTATTTCACTCTTAAAAAGTTTCTGGCATTTAACTAATGTATGTTATGGCAGTATGTTTATTAATATCTTTGAATCATTTTTCAAAAACCAAACTGTATAAACACTTTTATTTAAACATAATTTTTAAGCTATGCTTATTCCACAATCGGGCTAGATTGTGGAATATTATTTCGAAAGGGATTGGTTATTTATGTTAAAATAAAAGAAGAGATGGTAACAAAGAAATTTCCTTTTATAGCAACTCGGTTATGATAGAAGGTGTAAGATCCCATGAGCCTATTGATGAAAGGTTTGATTCTTATTAAAACTTTACTTTTTGTGAATGCATCTTAAATATTGTGGTTCCGATAATACAAATAAATCTATTATTCTTAAAGCTATAAAAAGTTGGAACGTTATGAAATTAAAGTCAAGAATTTAAAAAGGAGTTAAGAATGAAGAGTGAAGAATCAAGAAGAATTGTTATCATTACATTTATAATAAGTTTATTGTTCGTAATTGCACAAGCACTTACTGGTATTGAATTGTTATCTTTTAAAGGAATAAAAGCAGCATTTTCAGCAACAGGTGTTCTTTCCGCATGGTGGTGGTTTTATTTTAATTATGGCTGGAAGATAAAACACTTAAATCTTATTCTGTACAGACAAAACATTAATGGTACTTGGTTCGGAAATTATGAATCGAAAGATATACAAACTGGTAAAATTTATAAAGGTGAAATTTCCCTAGTAATTAAACAGAATTACTTAACAATAAAAATTACTTCAATTACAGAAAGGTTTAAAAATTATTCATATAGCGAAGAACTTATATGTAAAGATGAGAAGAAACAAGTGATTTATGTATACTCTCAGGATGAATTGAGTTCTACTGATCACAACACAAGAAAGGGAACTTCTGAGTTGGAGTTAACAACTAGTGATGATAAGTCAATGTTGTATGGAAAGTTTTGGACAAATAATGGAACTGTCGGTTCTTTAACTTTTACTAAAATTTCTGATGTGCATATTGTGTTTTTTGATAATGCTAAAAAGTTGTATGAGGAGAGTAACGCTAAAATAATATTGAAGGAGCGTGGAGCTATTTGATGTACGCATATATTGACGGAGACGATATCGGATTGAGAATTGAAAATAGTTTTATGGAAAACGATGAATTGAGATTAAAATATGTGAATGAATTAGTGAAAGAAACAGTAGAAAGAATTAGTCTAGAATTAAAATCAAGTGATTACGAGATAATATTTGGAGGTGCTGATGGAATTATATGTAAAAAGGAGAAAATAAATATTGAAGAATTACTACAGTTTATTAGAGGAGCTAACAAAGAACTTACCTTTTCAATTGGTGTAGGAAAAAGTCTAAGAGATGCCTTTTTAGCTTTAAGATATGCCAAATCAAGTGGAAAAGATATTGCAGCCATGTACAACGAAGAATTTACGCTGTTCAAATAAGGCGATATTAAGCGCTAACTACTGGTAACAAAATTTATTACCGAACTCAATATTCAACAATCGGGCGCATTTCCAGAGTAGGATTGCGCTCCTTTTATGTATCGGGCAACTTTGTAGAGAAAAAGCAGATATTTTTATTAAATTCATATTGTGTTGTTTGACTACGATAATTTTTTTTAATAAGATTGAAAGATTTACCGAGGATGTCTATTGGTAAGGAGGCAAGGAAAATGTTTCATAAGGTAGAAATAATGAATGCTCGTAACAAAGATATAGAGACTCAAAAAGAAATTTTAAAGGATATTTTAAATTTAAGTGAGAGCATTGACAAAGTATTAAAAATTTTGCATTCGGAATTAGACAATTATTATATTGGAGCAGGTTGTATAGTTCAAACTGTTTGGAATTACTTATCGGGAAATCCATTAGAATATGGTATTGCTGACATTGATATTGTTTATTATGATGCTAAAGATTTAAGCAGAGAGAAAGAAGAATATGTAGAACACAAGATCGTATCGTTACTTGGGAATATTCCATTTAAAGTAGACGTAAAGAAGGAAGCACGGGTTCATCTTTGGTATGAGAAAAAATTTGGATACAGTATAGAACCATACCAATCTTTAGAAGATGCCATTAACAGCTGGCCAACCACTGCAACTTCCTTAGGGGTGAGGAGTGAGAATAATGGAGAATTTAAGGTATACGCTCCCTACGGACTAAATGACCTATTTAATATGATTGTGAGGGCCAATAAAGCACAGATAACACGTGAAATATATGAAAAAAAAGTCACCAAATGGACTAAGCTTTGGCCTGAACTCGTGGTTATTCCATGGAGTTGAATAATTATAAGCTAAGCACTTACTATTCAATTAAAGGGCGCTTTTCTTCAATATCTCAAATTTTAAATATGTCGAAAATATGCAAATTTTTATTGGTTTTATGCATATTTCTGGCCTTTTTTTATTCAAAGAACATACTGCCATAAACAGCATTTTTTATTTGTCAAATACACTTTTCACTCTTGTTTAAAATAATTTGTATTTGGCAATTAAAAAATGCCATAAATGGCAGTATATTTTTTGGATGTAAAAAGAGCCAAAATACACAAGTAGTGCATAAAAACTTGCATATTTAAGACTCTTTAATTTTATTCCTTATTGTGTTAAAGCAACCCTATAGTTTAAGTGTACTATTTCAAAATTAATATTTAATTAAACATTATCATTTTGGAATATTACCCAAAAAATATGGCTTTTTCTATTGTATTTAAAAAACAAGCTGTATTTTCTTGCGAGCCAAATTTCTTACTGAATCCATAATCTCTTAGTGGCACAAGTGCTTGTCCACCATAGTTCAGTTTTTAATAAAGATTGTCAAATTCTTCTTCAGTATTACAAACATCAAATATTGAGAACGAAGGTGTGAAGGAAAATTGATGTTTTACATTACTGTCAATGCACATAAATTCTTGACCTTTTAA